>JAYUFL010000212.1:0-22873 GCA_043738745.1 Bacteroidota bacterium | reverse complement strand
CGGTAGCCAAACTTACATTCGCTATTTGTAAAAGTCTTTATTTCTTGATTTTTGATGTTCATGGCATTACAAGAAACAAACGTATCTTTGATTTCGGTGCCATAGGCTCCAATGTTTTGAACAGGAGTTGTGCCAACATTTCCTGGAATGAGCGACATGTTTTCTAATCCACCAAAATCTTGATTGATTGCCCAAAGAACTAGTTCGTGCCAGTTTTCGCCTGCTTGACATTCAATCCAAACAAAATCGTCATCTTGTTGAACAATTTTTTTACCTTTTAAATCAATATGAATCACTAGTGCATCAATATCTTTAGTCAAAAGCATGTTGCTTCCGCCGCCCAAAATAAATTTGTTTTTAGATTGGTTTTCTTTTAAAATTAAATCTAAATCCATTACAGAATGAACCGCAACAAACTCTTTTGCTTTGGCTTCGATTCCAAAAGTATTGTGTTTTTTTAACGAAAATTGTGTTTGTATTTCCATAAATAATTTATGCTTTGAAAATGTATTTTATTTTGATTTCAAATTTATATTAAATCTAATGTAGAACTAAATTTATCGACATAATTTTTCTTCCAAATATGCATCATAAATAAAGGTAATATATAAGGAAGCATTTTCACATTGCCTTTTTGAAAACTTTCGACCAATTTTGTGGCGTTTATATTCTCGAAATATCGAATTTCGAAAATTTCACTTTTTTTAAATAGTTCTAATTCCTCGGCAAACAATTTGTTTTTTGTCAGATAATCTCCCCAAGGCGAACTTAAACCTACTTTTTTGAAATTTAAAATTTCGTTTGGCAAGCGCTCTTTCATGGTATCTTTTAAAATAAACTTGCCTTTTTTACCCGTAAAAAGCCATTTATCGTCTAAAGTTCCTAGCCCAACGATTAATCTTGGATCCAAAAAAGGTTCACGACATTCAATCGAAGTTCCCATAGTACAGCGATCATTTCTATCCAAAAGCGAACATAAATAGGTATGTTGATCGAAAAATAATGCTTGACGGCGCAAATTATTTGGATATAACGATTTTGCGTCTTCTAAAATTTGATTTCGATATTGATTTTCGAGATATTTTTGAATTCCAAAATGTTCCGAAATTCCTTGCGGATAAAAATTAGATCCATTAAAAAGTATCAAATCGTTTGGGTTTTTCATTTTCGAGTATTGAACTAATTTTTCGTATCTCGGTTTTTTCGCAAAATTTCCAAATCTACTAATTGTTGAAATTGCAGTCAATAAACTTCGACTTTTTAATGCTTTATAACGCGTGTATCCGCCCATAAGTTCGTCTGCACCTTCGCCCGAAAGTAAGACTTTTACTTTTGGTTTCGCTAGTTGTGAAATTGCTAAAAGATGCGGTTCGTTCAAATGCATCAAGGGTTCGTCTTGAAAATAGGTCGCTTTCAACAAGGTTTCAAAAAGGGTTTCGTTTTCGAGTTCTAAAGTATTGAAACCATAATCGAATTTTTGAGCCAATCGTTTGGCTAAATCAGATTCGTTGTGTTCTTTTTCTTTGAAACCGATATTGAAAGTTTCAATATTTTTGAAATTCTGATGATGTAAAGATGCTAAAACCGTTGACGAATCCAATCCTCCACTCAGCAAAACCCCAACAGGAACGTCACTAACCATGCGAAGTTTTATTGATTCATCGAAGGTATCTCGAAACCATTCCTTTGGATTTGTAATTTTTGAGTGATTCTGAATTTCAGATTTTAAATCCCACCATTTTTGAATATCGATTTTTCCATTTTCGTGGATTTCCATAAAATGTCCAGGAAGTATTTTTTTTATGTTTTGATATAATGTGTTTTCTCCTGCGACAAATCTGTTAAAAATATATTCTTCCAAACCATCTTGAGCCATTTTTAGAGGAACTCCCGCCGTAAAAAGTGCTTTTTGCTCTGAAGCAAAATAAAATGTTTCGTTGTGAAACGAGTAATATAAAGGTTTCACGCCCATACGGTCACGAACAACGGTTAACTTTTTTTCTTGCTGATCCCAAATCACAAAAGCAAACATTCCGTTGAGTTTGTGCAACATTTTGAGACCATAAATCTGAAAAAGTTTCATCAAAACCTCTGTATCAGAACTTGTTTTGATGTCAAAACCATGATTTTTGATATCGGAATAGAATTCTTTGAAGTTGTAGATTTCACCATTATAAACCATCGCGAATCTACCGTTCTCCGAAAAAAATGGTTGATGCCCAGCAGAAGAAACGTCAATAATAGAAAGGCGTCTTTGTGCTAAACCAACATTGTTTTCAACATAAAAACCGGCATCATCTGGACCACGATGTTGCAACGAATTTCGCATTTTTTTTAAAATACGTTCGTCAACATTTCGTTGGGATTGCAAATGCAAAATACCGTTAATTCCACACATTACGAATAGGTTTTTAGGTTGATTAATTCGTGATATTTTTCAGCAATAATTTTCATATTGATGGCATAATTTGCATTTTCTTTTATAAATTTACGATTTTCCAAAATTACTTTTTTTCTGTAATCTACATTTTCGAAAGCCCAAATAATTTCTGTTGCTAGCATTTCGGTATCATTTACGTCAACTAATTGTCCATTTTTTCGATGCGAAACCCAGCATTTGTTTCCTTCAATTTTAGAAACTATTGGGTAACAATTACATGCCATTGCCTCAAAAAGTGATGCAGAAACTCCCTCTGTGATTGGCATGCTGATGTATAAATTCGATTTTTGAAGAAATTTTGGCAATTCTGTATTCAATATTCTTGCTGTGAAAATAACTTTCGAATCAATTTTTAAATCGCTAGAAAGTTGCTTTAGTTTTTCGAATTGATTTCCGTCGCCAACAATAGTTAATTCAAAATCAATGTTTTTTTTATTCAAAATAGCGAAGGCTCTCAAAATAACATCATGACAATATTCGGGATATAAAGACCGAGTTACTATGGCTTGAATTTTAGTATCGGAACTGTTATTTTTGTTTTTGAATTTAGATAAATCGATACCTTTTGGTAAAACCAAAATTTTATCTGAAGTCACTTTTGAAGCCAACATCGCTGGAATCATTACAGTTCCCCAAGCATGAATTAAAGTTGCTTTTTTATAAGCGTAATCCTGAATTATTTTTTTTATTGGATATAAAATAGAGTTTTCTGGCCACAAATCAGAAATTCCTTGTTGCGCAATTACAACAGGTTTTACGCCCGAAATTGCTGCTAAAAAGCCATAACTTGTGGCTCTTTCTGCAAGAATTATATCTGGTTTTTGTACTTTTATTATTTTTTTAATTTCGAAAAGACAGAAACAAAATTCTAATATTCGTTTCAAACGACCAAAAAAACCTTTGTGAGATTGTTTTAATTCCCAAGTTACGATTTCGAAATCGCCAAATTCTTTTAAACCACTCATCCAAGTAATGGCGTCGGCTCGAAAGGTTTCGCCAAGAAAAAGCAGTTTTTTTTGGGGGTTATTCATCAGTTTCTAAAGCACGATTCAAGAAATCATTAAACGGTTTTAGGGTCAAGAAAATTGCAACAACTTTTGCAACAAATTCTTTTTTTGTAGCGTCTTGAATGTTGAAAGTTGTTCCTGCTGTAAAACTTTTAAATTTTAAAAACTCCACCGCTGGATGCTCTTTCTCGAATCCTTTTGGAGGATTTTTAAGTTTTAATTTCTCGTCCGCAGAGAAATTTCCAAAAGTAGTTTTGAATTTCTTATCTTCAAGAATTTCATTTAAATCATCATGAAAAAATGCAATTTCTTTTCGGATTTTTAGTAATTGATCGGGCATTGGCATATAGACTCCACCACCAACAAAACAGGCATTTTTTTCGATATGCAAATAATAGTGCGCTCGAGTCATTTGTTTTCCGTCACCAGAAATTCCAATTCCAAGATGCGTTTTATAGGGCGATTTGTCTTTAGAAAATCGAATATCACGATTAATTCTAAATGCACAATCTTTAATTTGCGTCATTTCTAAAGAGGAATCATTTGGTTTCATGGCTTCTAACAAATCCGAAACCAAACCTAAATAGTCTTTTTTGAATGCTTCGTACCTTTTTTTATGTTCCAAAAACCAATCTCTATTGTTGTTGGCTTTTAAATCATCAAGAAATTGTAGTGTTGATTGCTGTAGCATTTTTTCAGGCTATTAAAGTTGTGTTTTTAAATCCTCTTCGCTTATATATCCAGCGTGTTGCCATTTTATTTTTTTGTTTTCATATAAAATCAAAACAGGTAGTTCGTCTATTTTTAATTCAGAAATTAATGTTTTGTTTTCGTCGGCATTTAATCGAATAATTGTAATTGTATCTGACATATTTTTTTGCATTTGCAACAAATAGGGAGCCATTTTTTTGCACGGAGCACACCATTCTGCATAAAAATTCACGAGAATTTTTTTATCAGAATTTAATAATTCGTTATATTCTTGGCTACACATTCCAATTATTTTATCGCTTTTAGGAGCCAATCCCGCAGCATTCCATTTCAGGATGCCACCTTGCAAATTGTACACTTTTTGGAAGCCCAGTTCAATTAATTTATCCGATGCTAGTTTGCTTCGACCACCGCTAGTACAATACATAAAAACTGGTTTGGTTTTGTCTAAAATTTTAGTGTTTTCTACAAATTTTTCATCATTCCAATTAATATTTTTTGCATTTTCTATTTTTTGAGACGCAAATTCCTCTGGAGTTCGAACATCAATGAGTTGGGCATTTGGAGTGTTTTTTATGTTTTCCGAAAAATTTTTGGCAGCAATAGTTTCAATATTTTTGGAATCTTGACCATTGCAGTTTATAAAAAATAGGGAGCAAAATAATAATTTAAAAATAGTTTTCATGTCGTTGAATTTTAAACAAAGATACAATTATAGATTAAAAATTTTATAACTCTGATGTGTCGATTTTATGATGTTTTCTGTTCGGTCTTGATGCGTATCCGAAATGAAAATCTGTCCAAAAGTTTCGTCATTAACCATTTCTACGATTTTTCCGACACGAAACTCATCTAGTTTATCGAAAATATCATCAAAAAGTAAAATTGGATTTTCGCCAGATTGTTTCTTCACAAATTCGAATTGCGCTAATTTCAAAGCAATTAAAAACGATTTTTGTTGCCCTTGCGACCCGAATTTTTTTATTGGATAATTGTCGATTTCGAACAACAGATCATCTTTATGAATTCCGACCGAAGTGTAATGCAAAATACGATCTTTGTTGATGTTTTGCTCTAAAAGTGTTTTTAGATTAGTAGCAAAAAGATGACTTTCGTATTTGAGTTGAACTGTTTCTGATGATCCCGAAATGGTTTGATGATGTTTATTGAAAATGGGCACAAAATCGACAAGAAATTGTTTTCTCTTTTCGAAAATATACTGCCCTAAATCGTCGAGTTGTTCGTTGTATATATATAAGGTATCGGTTTCGAAAACCTGATTGAGCGCAAAATACTTTAATAGTGCGTTGCGTTGACTTATAATTTTCTGATATTGAATGAGTTTAACTAAATATTGTTTGTCTAATTGAGAAATTACAGCATCTAAAAACTTGCGTCTGATTTCGCTTCCATCGACAATCAAATCGCTATCGGCTGGCGAAATTATGACTAAAGGGATAAAACCAACATGATCCGAAAATTTGTCATAAGGCTTGCCATTACGTTTTAAAATACGTTTATGACCTTTTTTGAGACTACAAACAATTTGTTCAGAACGTTCTGTTTTTTCGAATTCGCCATCAATCACAAAAAAATCTTCGTAGTGTTTAATATTTTGAACTGCCAATGGGTTAAAATAACTTTTCCCATAGGATAAATGGTAAATTGCATCGAGTACATTGGTCTTTCCAGCACCGTTTTTTCCGACAAAACAGTTAATTTTTGAGTCAAAATCAAAATTTGCTTCCGAAAAGTTTTTATAATTAAATAAAGAAATTTTTTTTAAATACATCTAAATGCCTACTGATATTGAAAATTTTGATTAATTTTATGCTTATTTTCAAAACGAGTGCAAATTATTGAAAAATAACGACAAAACATCTTTTAGATTTGAATAAAAATTTTATTTTTGCACCTCACTAAATTAATATTAATGGCAACTTACAATAAAAGAGGTTATAAAACACCAAAAGAGAAAGAAGAAAAATTAGATACAACCAATGTACAAGAAGAAATTATTGATGATAAAGATAGTACAACGGCTGGGGTTTTCTCTAAATTAGACGAAGGAGCCAACAAAGCAGAAGCGTTTGTTGAAAGAAATCAAAAATATATTTTTGGATTAGTAGCCGTAATTGCTTTGGTAACTGTTGGATATATGCTTTATAACAAATATATATCTGAACCAAAAGAGGATAAAGCAGCGAACGAAATGTTTCAAGCACAACAATATTTTAAGCAAGCAGTTGATGTTCCAAAAGGAGATTCGTTGTTTAAATTAGCATTAAATGGAGAAAAAGGAAAATTAGGTTTTATTAAATTAGCCGACGAATATTCTGGAACAGATGCAGGAAATCTTTGTAATTATTATGCTGGAATTTCTTTATTAAACACAGCAAAATATGCAGATGCAATTAAATATTTAGAAAAATTTAGTTCAAAGGATATGATGTTACAATCTTTGGCAACTGGTGCTATTGGTGATGCTAATTCTGAATTGAACAAAACAAAAGAAGCGTTAGAATTTTACATTAAAGCATCGGAAACTAATAAAAACGATTTGACAACACCTCGTTTTCTTTTCAAAGCAGGACAAACAGCAATGGCTTTGAATCAAAAATCAGATGCTTTGAAATATTTTACTGAAATTAAAGAAAAATACGAGACATCTCCAGAAGCATCACAAATTGATGGTTACATAGGAATGGCGCAGTAAATTCAATTTGAAATTGAGAATCAAAAGTTTTAATTTTAAGTTTTAGATTCGTAATTTTTGATTCGGAATTTTTAATTAAAAAAAATGGCTACAGCAAACAAAAATTTATCGAACTACGATAAGAGCACAATCCCAAACGCAAAAAATTTTCGGTTTGGGATTGTTGTTTCAGAATGGAATGATACTATTACCGAAGGATTATATTCTGGGGTGATTGAAGCATTGACAGATTGTGGCGCAATGCACAAAAATATTATTCGTTGGAATGTTCCAGGAAGTTTTGAATTGGTTTATGGAGCAAAAAAAATGATTGAAACTCAAAAACCTGATGTTGTAATTACAATTGGTTGCGTTATTAAAGGTGAAACCTTGCATTTTGATTTTGTTTGTGATGGCGTTACACAAGGAATCAAAGATTTGAATGTTTTGAATGATATTGCAGTTATTTTTTGTGTTTTGACTGATAATAATGAGCAACAATCTATCGATAGAAGCGGTGGTGTTCACGGAAATAAAGGAACGGAAGCCGCAATTGCCGCAATTAAAATGGCTTTTTTACGACAAGAAGCGAATTCGAGTAAGACTTTTCAGAGTGATAATTTATTAACTTCGAATCAACTTCAAATTGATGGAAATATGAAATTAGAAAAGTAAATTTATTTACAGTTTTAAAAATTAACCTGCATTAAATTGTGGGTTTTTTATTTTTAATACTTCATTAACTTTTAAACCGAAGTAAAATTTGTTAAATTTGTAAATTAAGAAAAAACTCATAATCTCTAACTCAAAACTAAATTTTGTCGAGCATAATTCAACTACTTCCCGATCATGTTGCCAACCAAATTGCCGCTGGCGAAGTGGTGCAGCGACCAGCATCGGTAGTAAAAGAATTATTGGAAAACGCCGTTGATGCTAGAGCAACAGACATTAAACTCATCATCAAAGACGCAGGGAAATCATTGGTTCAAGTCATTGACAATGGTTTAGGAATGAGTGTAACCGATGCTCGTTTGTGTTTTGAGCGTCATGCCACTTCCAAAATTCGTCAAGCAGAAGATTTATTTTCATTGCATACCAAAGGATTTCGTGGCGAAGCATTGGCATCTATCGCCGCAATTGCTCACGTTGAAATGAAAACTAAACAAGATCAACAAGAATTAGGAACTCATATTGTTATTGAAGGAAGTAAATTGATTTCGCAAGATGTTGCCGTTTTACCAAAAGGCACTTCATTTTCGGTTAAAAATTTGTTTTTTAATATTCCAGCACGACGTAATTTTTTGAAATCCGACGCTGTGGAGCATCGTCATATTGTTGATGAATTTCAACGAGTTGCGATGGCACACCCCAACATTCATTTTACATTTTATCATAATGGAAGTGAATTGTTCAACTTGCCACAATCGAATTTGCGACAACGAATTGTAAATATTTTTGCAGGTAAAACCAATGAAAAATTAGTCCCAATAAAAGAAGAAACTGATATTGTTCAAATTCAAGGATTTGTTGCAAAACCCGAATTTGCTAAGCGAAATAGGGGAGAGCAATTCTTTTTTGTGAACGATAGGTACATCAAAAACGGTTATTTGCATCATGCCGTTATGGCTGCTTTCGATGGATTATTGCCTGCGGGTTCGCAACCCAGTTATTTTATTTATTTGCAAGTGCCGCCAAACACAATCGATATCAATATTCATCCAACAAAAACTGAAATAAAATTTGATGATGAACATGCTATATATGCCATTTTACGTTCCACAATCAAGCATAGTTTAGGACAATTTAATGTAGCACCAATTTTGGATTTTGATAGAGATTCTAATTTAGATACGCCTTATAATTTTAAAAATCAGCAAAGTACAACACCAATTATTCAGGTTGATGGAAATTATAATCCATTTTCCGAAGAAAAAAGTAGCAAGTCTTTTCAGAATTATAGAAAATCATCCGAAACTGCAAATTGGGAAAGTTTATATGTAGATTTAAAGCAAAACACACACGAAATTAGCACGATTTCTCTTGAGAACGATGAGGTTACCTCGTCACTTTTTAATGACGAAGATGTAGATAAATCGACTCAAAATACGTATCAAATTCATAAAAAATACATTGTTTCCACAATCAAATCTGGAATGTTAATTTTGGATCAAAACCGAGCGCATCAACGTGTTTTGTATGAACAATTTTTGACGAATATAACTGTAAATCAAGCATCTAGCCAGCAATTATTGTTTCCGTTGAACTTATATTTTTCTAATGATGAGATGAAATTGATATCAGAATTGCAACTTTCGTTGAAAAATACTGGGTTTGTTTTCGAAGAAAATAATGCAGATCATGTGGTGATTTCTGGAATTCCTGTAAATGTGACAGAAACCGAAGTTTCGGTAGTTTTGGAACAATTGTTGAGCGATTTACATTTTGGAATTCCCGACGGTAGTTTTAGTCAAAGTGACACCATTGCAAAATCAATGGCGAAAAGTTTGGCTATAAAAACAGGACATTACCTCACGGAAAAAGAACAAGAAAATTTAGTGAATTCGCTTTTTGCTTGTAAAGAACCCAATGTTTCGCCTTTTCAAAAACCCACTTTCATCACCATGCGTGTGGAAGATTTAGATAGAAAATTTAGTATATGATGAATAATATGACAGATACCGTTAAGCATTTGATAATTATCAATGTTTTGTTTTTTTTAGGAACACAATATTATGGGGAAGCAGCCTATCAATTATTAGCGCTTTTTTCTTTTGCAAGCCCAAATTTTCATTGGTTTCAGATGATAACACACATGTTTATGCACGGAAGTATTTCGCATATTGCATTTAATATGTATGCTTTATATTCTTTTGGCTCAGCATTGGAACATTTTTGGGGAAGTAAACGGTTTTTATTCTTTTATATTTCCTGCGGATTGGGTGCTGCATTAGTTAATAATTTAGTGAATCAATATTTTTTTATGGACACGCAATCTGTTGCTGTGGGAGCGTCGGGTGCTATTTATGGTTTGTTAGTTGCTTTTGGATTTATGTTTCCAGAGGCTGGCTTGGCAATTATTTTCATTCCAATTCCTGTAAAAGCAAAATATTTTATTCCTGGAATTATTGCTGTCGATTTATTTCTTGGACTAAAAGGAAGTTCGCTTTTTGGAGCAGGAGGAACCGGAATAGCACATTTTGCACACATTGGTGGAGCGTTTACAGGGTTTATAATTATGTGGCTTTGGAAAAATTCGAAATATAATCATACACAATGGAATTAATTTCAAAATAAAAATTTAGACGTTTTTAGAATAAGCAAATGAGTAAAATAATAGACGATTTAAAATTACAATATAAAATTGGCGGTGTTGGCAACAGACTTATTTATTGGAACGTAGGTTTGTTTGCTTTTCCTTTTTTATTAAATGGAATTTTTATGTTATCAAATGTTAGTAAAGATTCATTTAGTTTTATAAGTCTAGCGTCAAATCCTATGGAATTGTTATGGAAGCCTTGGAGTTTAATTAGTTACGGATTTTTTCATGCTGATTTTTGGCATATTTTGTTTAATATGTTGGTTCTAAATTTCTCTAGCCGATTGTTTCTTACTTATTTCACACCAAAACAACTATTGAGTTTGTATTTTGTTGGCATACTTTTTTCTGGAATAATTTACATTTTGTGTTATTATTTATTTCCATCGTTAGCCAATTTAAATGTACAATTAATAGGTGCATCGGGAGCAATAATGACTATTTTTTTTGCCGTAGCAACCTATGCTCCTTTGATGGAAGTTCGGTTAATGTTTATTGGTAATGTAAAGATTTGGCACATTGCTTTTGTATATTTGGTTTTGGATTTAATTCAAATGCCATTAGAAAACACAGGTGGACACATTGCTCATTTAGGTGGTGCATTTTTTGGTTATTTATTTGTGAAACAAGTACAATCAGGAACAGACATTACAAGTTGGTTTGCAACGTTAATAGATTTTTTTGTAAATTTATTTTCAAAAAATAAAAAAACGTTTAAAAAAGTACATCGCAATATCAAACCCGTAACTATTGTAAAATCAGTTTCAAAAATTGTAACAAAAGACAAAACACAACAACAAATAGACGAAATTTTAGATAAAATTAGTAAATCGGGATACGATAGTTTGTCGCAATCCGAAAAAGAATTTCTGTTTCGAGCAGGGAAATAAATTACAATATCAAATAAAAATAAAGTGAAAAACCTTTCATTGTTTAACAAAATGGTATTTTTTTTCAATATAGTTTTGACTGTGTTGACTTTTCTTGCTTACGTTTTACCATTTTTGGCTCCAAAATTTTTCCCTCTATTGTCGGTTTTAACCTTGTTTTTGCCTTTTTTCTTAATTATAAATGGATTATTTTTCTTGTATTGGTTAATACAATTCAAAAAGCAAATGATAATTTCGGGATTTGTTTTGTTAATAGGCATTACATTTATCAATAAATTTTATAAATTTTCCGAAGTAAATTTTCCGGAGAATAACAACGATTTCAAAGTCATGAGTTACAACGTTAGGCTTTTTAATCTTTTTCATTGGATTGATGATGTGAATGTTACCCAAAATATTCGGGAATTTATCAACGATCAAAACCCAGATATTTTGTGTGTACAAGAATATTCTACAAATGCAAATGTCAATCTTCGGGTGTATAAATATCAGTTTGTGTTGATGTTAGGAAATAAAATCAAGACAGGTCAAGCCATTTTTTCTAAATTTCCGATAGTAAACAGCGGAAATATTGTTTTTCCCAAGTCAAATAACAATGCGGTTTTTGCAGACATAAAAAAAGGAAAAGATACCATTAGAGTTTATAACATTCATCTCGAATCTTTGAAAATCACACCCGATGTTGACGAAATAAACAAAGGCGAAAATGATATTGATCAGCAAAAAACGTGGTTTTTATTACACCAAATTAGCAAAGCATTCAAAGCACAACAACTTCAGGCAGAATTGATTGTGAAACACAAAAAAAGTTGTAAGTATCCCATTTTAATTTGTGGCGACATGAATAACAGTGCCTATTCATACGTGTACCGTAGCATTCGCGGAACTTTGAATGATAGTTTCGAAGAAGCGGGTTCTAAATTTGGAGAAACCTATAATTTTAAATTTTATCCTGCCAGAATTGATTATATTTTTTCAGATTCCAAAATCAAAATAAAACGATTTACGAGTTTTTCAGATTTCAAAAATTCAGATCACTTCCCAATTATGACAAGGTTAGAAATGGAGTGAGTAAAACGTTTTTTTTGAAATTAATTTTAGTTTTTATATAAAATATTAATTATTTTTACCGAATACATTTTTATATGCAAAATCCTTTAAAGATTGCGATTGTTGGTTCGGGTTTGGTAGGTTCGTTATTGGCTATTTATTTACGAAAATCAGGACATACGGTTCATGTTTATGATAGAAGCCCAGACATTCGAACGATTAATTTTTCGGGTCGATCAATAAATTTAGCAATGTCAAACCGTGGTTGGAAAGCACTTGATGATGCTGGAGTTGGAGCGAAGGTTCGAGATATTGCAATCCCGATGAACAAGCGAGCCATTCATTTGGTCAGCGATTTAGTTGAGCAACAATATGGGAATAATGGCGAGAATATTTATTCAATTTCTCGTGGAGTTTTAAATAAAAAAATGATTGATTTAGCTGAAGAAGCTGGAGTCAAATTCTTTTTCGAACAAAAGATTTGGGATATCTCGATGTCAGAGGCAACCTTGCACATCGGCGAAACCGAGCGTGGCGAATGGCACGATGTTAAGTACGATATAGTTTTTGGTGCCGATGGTGCGTTTTCGAGAATTCGACACAGAATGCAACGGCAAAGTATGTTTAATTATTCGCAAGAATTTTTAGATACAGGTTACAAAGAACTAAATATTCCAGCAAATGCAGATGGTTCTCACAAAATCGATAAAAACTCTTTGCACATTTGGCCACGAGGTAAATACATGTTGATTGCGCTTCCGAATCTCGACGGAAGTTTTACTTGTACACTTTTTATGCCTTTTAAAGGCGAAAATTCTCTTGAATCTTTGAAAACCAACGATGATGTAGAAGCCTTTTTCAAGAAAAATTTGCCCGATACTATTGATGTTATTCCCGATTTAGTGGAAGATTTTTTTAAGAATCCTACTAGTACTTTGGTTACAATGAAATGTTATCCTTGGACTTTTGAAGATAAAGTTGCACTAATTGGCGATGCTTGCCACGCAATTGTCCCCTTTTATGGTCAAGGAATGAACGCTGGTTTCGAGGACATTACGATTCTTCAAGAAATGATTGAGAAATACGGAGACGATTGGAAAACAATTTTTTCGGAATATGAAAAATCTCGTAAACCAAATGCCGATGCAATTGCCGAATTATCGTATAGAAATTTTATTGAAATGAGTTCTAAAACTGCCGATCCAAAATTTTTATTGCAAAAGAAAATCGAGAAACATTTTTCGGAAAAATATCCCAAAAAATGGATTCCGTTATACAGTAGAGTTACTTTTTCTACAAAACCTTATTCCGAAGCATTGGCGATTGGCGATTTTCAAGAAACGATTATGCAAGAAGTTTTAAAAATGGAAAATATTGAGCAAATTTGGAATTCGGCTGCCGTTGAAGAAATCATATTGAAACTTTTGAAATCTTAAATTTCAAAACAAAGTTAAATACTATTCTTCACGGTGAACTTTAGTAAAATCAAATGCTGGTTTACAAACCGCAATATATTCGCAAATTTCATCAAACGGATTTGAATATTGAACTCGTGTATTGGCATCGATTTTTATAGATTGACCGGCTTGTAGAATAATTATTTTACCATCAATAATAAATTGCTTTTTACCCGAAATGATAAAAGTATATTCTTCGAATTCAGGAGTTTGAAATGGTTCTGCCCAATGTGGTGGGGCAATCATGTGTGCAATCGATACGTCAGGATTGTTAGTAGTAGCGTTTCCGTGGTGTTCTTTTATTATTTTTCCATCCGTCGTTGGTACTACAAATGGATTGTTTTGTACAAAGTATTTTTTATTCATTATATATAGATTTGAAATTTTGTATAAAATAATTTGCAATATATAAAAATTTAAAAGTAAAGTACCGATTTTTTAAATAAAACCTATTTTATGATTTTTATACTATTTGCAATGTTTGTTGTATTACAACGATAAATTTGTATCGCAAGGATTTAAAAGCGTCTTAAAAATAATGATTACACAAGAATTTTGTTAAAAAAGTATTGATTGTTTTCTTTGTTGAAATTATTAATGTCAAAAAAAGCAAAAAAAGTTTTTTTATTTGAACTAAAAAATTAAATTTGTCACAAGAAAGATAATGTTCTTAATATAATTTCAAACTAATAAAATTTAAAACTTAAAATTTAAAAAAATGGCAAACGTTAAAAAAAGTAACGACTCAGGATCAGGTGCAGGTGGAATGATGACCGTATTAATAATTGTAGGATGTATTATTATAGGATCATTGGTATGGAAATTCCTAATGGGAGATTCATCAAATTTTGAAGGCGGAGATATTGAGAAAGGACATCCATTGAATACTCTTGGAATGGTATATAGAGGAGGTTTTATTGTTCCTATATTACTAGGAATGTTATTGATGGTAATTGTATTTTCAGTAGAACGTTTTATGGTGATATCTAAAGCGGCAGGAAAAGGAAGTATTGATGTTTTTATGAAAAAAGTTCAAAAAAACATTGCAAGTGGTGATATTGCTGCGGCAATGGATGATTGTGATAAACAAAAAGGATCGGTTGCAAATGCAATAAAATCTGCCTTGGTAAAATTCAACGAAGTAAAAGCAGAAGGTTTAGACAGCGAACATGCTGCAGAAACAATTCATAAAGAAATCGAAGAAGCAACTTCTTTAGAGATGCCAATGCTAGAAAAACACATGACAATTATTTCGACAATGGTATCATTAGGTACACTTGGAGGTTTGTTAGGAACTGTGTCGGGTATGATTAGAGCATTTGGTGCTTTAGCTAGTGCTGGAACTCCAGACCAAGCAGCTTTAGCAACTGGTATTTCGGAAGCATTGATTAATACTGCAACAGGAATTTCTACATCGGCTCTTGCAATTATTATGTACAATTTGTTCACGTCAAAAATTGATACTTTAACGTATTCTATTGATGAAGCAGGTTCTGCAATCGTAAATACATACAGAAGACTTAGAGGAACTGCAACAAGATAAATACTAATTTTTAATCCAATTGAAAAATAATTTTAATCGGATTGAAATTAAAACATAAAAATAAATGGCTAAAATAAAAATGTCCAAAAAAGCAACGTCAATCGATATGACTGCTATGTGTGATGTTGCCTTTCTTTTACTTACCTTTTTTATTCTTACTGCAACCGCAAAAGTGCCAGAAGTATTGCCAGTAGATACTCCGTCATCGACAGTTCAGACTAAATTGCCAGATGCGGATTTAGCAACAATTACTGTTGGTGGAACAAACAAAGTGTTTTTTGGGGTTTTGGGTAAAGATATTAGAAAGCGTACGTTAGAATCGATGGGAGGTAAGTATGGAGTTAAATTTACACCACAAGAAGTAGAGCAATTTTCTCTAATCGAAACCTTTGGAGTTCCAATAGCGGAATTAAAAAGTGTAATCGCAATGAAAAATGCAGACCGAAACAAATCAGGTTTGCAACTAGGGATTCCAAAAGATTCAATAAACAACGAATTGAAGGATTGGATTTATTTTGCTAGAAGCGCAACGGATCAAATAGATAATAAGGAACTTTTAATCGCAATTAAAGGTGATGGAAAAGAACAATATCCTGCAATACAAAGAGTAATGGATATTTTGCAAGACCAAAAAATTAATAATTTCTTTTTATTAACTGGTCTTCGAGGAAAAGATTTTTAACATAAAAAACACACAAAATGGCTGAATTAAATACGGGCGAAGATGGTGGTGGAAAAGGTGGAAAAGTAAGAAGTAAAAAACAAAACTCTAAAGTCGATTTAACAGCAATGGTGGATTTGGCATTCTTGCTAATTACATTTTTTATGTTAACTACCTCTTTATCTAAACCACAATCTATGAATTTAGGTTTACCAGACAAGGAAGATGATCCGACCAAGAAAAAAAATATTAAAGTTGACGAAAACAGAACAATGACTGTTTTGCTAGGCGAAAACAATAAACTAATGTGGTACATGGGCTTGTTTGCAACTCCAATTTCTGCACCAAAAGATATTGCTTACGGAAAAAATGGATTGAGACAAGAACTATTGTCCAGAAAGAAAACTGTTTTGGAATATACGGGAAACAAAGACAAAGGATTAATAGTAATTATTAAGCCTAGTAAAAAGTCTACATACAAAAATTTGGTAGATGTTCTAGACGAAATGGCAATTGCAGATGTACCATCATATGCTATCGTAAACGATTATACTCCCGAAGAAAAAAAATTGTTAGAAGTAAAATAAGACTTGCATCTTTGAACTTACTAACTAAATAATTTATACTATGAAATTAGACTTATTTAAAAAAGAATGGCTCGATGTTGTTTTTGAGGGTCGTAACAAAAGTTACGGTGCTTACGATTTGCGTCAAAAGAGTTCTAAAACAACTGCAATCGCTTTGTTGATAGGTGCTTCTTTGTTGATATTTGCAATCGGTGCACCAAAAATTTTAGGTAATTTTTTCGATGGATTGAATAAAGACCAAGCGAATAACGACATAAAAGTTACGGCTATAAAATTACCTCCAAAAGAAAAAATTGTAGATCCACTAAAACCACCGCCACCGCCACCGCCACCAAAGCAAGACATACAAAAATTTGTAAAACCAGTAGTGGCTAAAGCGAATGAAGTGGTAGAAGAGCCACCCAAAACAAAAGAAATTGAAAAAGTAAAAACGGGTGCTGAAACTGTAAAAGGAAATCCAGATGCTCCTACAAACATTGAACCTCCAGGGAAAGAAGGCGGAGAGGCAACCGGAGAAGATCCAGACAAATTATACAATACTGCTGGAATTGAAGTAAAACCAGAATTTCCAGGTGGTATAGATAAATTCTATTCATATTTAAAAAACAATTTTCAATCTCCCGAAGACGAAAGTTTTAAAGGAGGAAAAGTTTTTGTTCAATTTGTTGTCGAAAAAGATGGATCATTAACGGATATCAAAGTTTTAAGAGATGTTGGTTACGGAACTGCAGCCGAAGCAATGAGATTGTTCAAAAAGTGCCCAAGATGGTCTCCAGGAGAACAAAATGGTAAAAAAGTAAGATGTACATATGTGCAAACAATTTCTTTGCAAGCACCAACATCGGAATAATTTTGAAAAACTTTATAGAATTAATACAGAAGAAATCGCCGCAAGAGCGGTTTCTTCTGGTTATAGGAATATTGTTTTTCTTGGGTTATCTAGTTTTAGGGATAATTATTATTTTATGGAAAAACTTTCCATTCAAAATCGATACTCAATATAGAATTGCTTTTGGGATTCTACTAATTGTATATTCTTTTTTTAGATTTTTCAGATTCTTTGATAACAATAAATAATTAATCAATGTTAAAATATATCAAAATAATTGGTTTAGTTTCTGTTATAGGTTTGTTGTTTTATTGCAATAAAAAAACAGATAATACAGAAACTATTCTTAAAGGTTCGACAAAAATTTTAGTTGACGAAACACTGACTCCAATAATTGAGGATCAAATTGCTGTTTTCGAAAGTGGTTATAATGCTAAAATTCAAATAAAATCGAAATCAGAAAATGAGGTTTTACTCGCATTGATGAAGGATTCCATACAAATTGCTGTATTATCCAGTAAACTTTCGGTAAAAGATTCCTCTTATTTTGTCAGAAAGAAAATCTATCCGCGACAGACAGTTTTTGCTACGGATGCCATAGCACTAATATCAAACAAAAGCAATAACGACTCAATTATTGCGTTACAAGATATCACGGATTTCATGAAAGGAAAAATGAAACCAAACATTAGAGGATTGGTTTTCGATAACCCAAATTCAAGTACAGTTCGATATATGAACAATCTAGCGGGTTTAAAGACGTCTCCAGAAAATGGAATTTTCTCTTTTAAAACAAACGAAGAAGTAATTAGATATGTTTCGGAAAATAAAGGAATGATTGGCGTAGTTGGGGTAAATTGGCTTTTGGAACCAACTTTAAACGTAGAAAAATATAAAAAAAACATTACAATTTTGAGTGTAAAAGCATTGAACGGAAATCAATATTACTATCCGAGTCAGAATAATCTAGCCGAAAAAACATATCCTTTGGCACGCGATTTGTATATTGTAAATTGTCAAACATTTTCGGGTTTAGGTATGGGTTTTGCATCATTTGTTGCTGGAGAACGCGGACAGCGGATTATTCTGAAATCTGGGTTATTGCCAGTACGTGTTCCGGGACGTCACATCATTATAAAAAAGAAAAATAAATAAACGATAAATTAAATAAGTTAACATGAATAAGTTTAAAATTTTTACGATTGTATTATTAGGAGCTATAACTTTTGCAAAAGCACAAGATTTAGATTTGGTAAAAAAAACAATCGATGCTGAGCAGTTCGAAAAGGCAAAAATAATGCTAAAAAGTATTATTCAGAGTAAGCCAACTAATGGAGAAGCACCATTTTTGTTAGGAAATATATATTTATACCAAAATTTAGTCGACTCGGCAAAAGTATCTTTTCAAAAAGGACTTTCTGCAAAAGATTTTGCAAACTACAATTATATTGGTCTTGGCCAGATGGATTTGGATAATGCGAATGTCACAGCAGCACAAGCAAATTTTGCATTGGCTACCAAAACAATGCGTAAAAAAGATACTCAAGAGTTCGTTTACATTGCTCGTGCCTACATTAATAACAGCAAACCAGATTTTAAAAGTGCCATTGCAATTCTAGAAAAAGCAAAAGCGGTTAACTATCAAGACGCTCAAGTTCAATTGGCTCTTGGCGATGCTTTTTATGGAGATAAAAATCAGAACGAGTCCTATTCGGCCTATCGAAACGCTTTTCAGGCAGACAACACTCTACTAAGAGCAAAAATGCAATTAGGAGTTTTGCTAAAAGGTGCGAGAGCATTTACAGAAGCCGAAAAAGAATATAATAATGTAATTTCGGTTAACCCAAATTATGGTCCAGTTTATAGAGAATTGGCAGAAACATATTATTTATGGGGAAATAAAGAAGTTTCCAAGTATAAAGAATATACTCAAAAAGCACTAGGTTTTTACGAAAAATACATGAGCCTTACCGATTATTCTTTAAATTCGAGAATGCGTCATGCGGATTTTCTGGTTTTAGCCAAAGATTACGTGGCTCTAGAAACAGAAGCCAATAAAATGAAACAAATTGACAAAGTTAATCCAAGAATTTTGCGCTATTTGGGCTATTCGGCTTATCAAAACGGAAATACAGATGTTGCCATAAAATCATTAGAGGATTATATTGCAAACCCAACAACTAAAAAAATTGCTCGAGATTATTTTGTTTTAGGTCAAGCCAAAATGAAGAAAGCAACAGGAATTGATGGTAAAATTACGGATCAAGCCAAATTCGACGAATCGTTTGCAAGTATCAAAACGGCAGTCGATATGGATCCTAAAATTGTAGATGATATTAACGAAATAGGAAGTGTTCTTTTTAAACAAAAGAGTTATGACCAAGCAACCAAAATTTTTGAGTTATCAACCACAAACAAAGAGGCTAAAAATTATATAATTGATAGTTTTTATTATGTATATTCAATTTATTATGGTTATGATAAAGCAAAACCAAACGTAGTGCTTTTGGATAAAGCCGAGGCCGTTTTAAACGAAATTATTTTAAAATATCCAACGGCACAAGATGCATTTTTGTTTAAAGCAAAAATAAATAACATGCTCGAAAAAGATGATGTGATGGTAAAATCCTATCAAGACTATATTAATGTAGTTACAGCAAAAGGGCCTGAAGAAGTTACAAAAGTTAAAACAAAATTTATAGAATCCTATAATAACATGGGGGCATTTTATGCTAACACCGACAAAGTTAAAGCAAAAGAAATGTGGTCTAAAACGTTGGAACTAGACCCAACAAATGTCTATGCAACCGAATCTATGGCATCATTAGGCACAGCACCAGTAAAAATAGTTGCTCCTACAAAGAAGAAATAAAATCTTTAAAAAGTGATTTACTCTAAACCGATAGCCTATAACTATCGGTTTTTTGATTTTTTTTCGTTTTAATCTAAAAATCTAAATCAGTATCTTTACAAAATAATTATTGAAAATGCTATCAAAAGAAATACAGTTGTCCGTCGAAAAAGGAACTATGCTTCCACTCATGGAAGAATTCTACACGATTCAAGGCGAAGGTTATCATACTGGAACTGCTGCCTATTTTATTCGAATTGGCGGTTGTGATGTGGGGTGTCATTGGTGCGATGTTAAAGAAAGTTGGAATGCCACTTTGCATCCACCTACAAGTATAGATTTGATTGTTCTAAATGCAAAAAAATGGGCAAATACCATTGTTGTTACTGGAGGTGAACCACTTATGTGGGATATGTCGTGTATAACTCAAAGCCTAAAGAAAGAAGGTCTTAAAGTTCATATAGAGACTTCTGGAGCCTATCCATTAACCGGAATATGGGATTGGATTTGCCTTTCACCAAAAAAAAATAAACTCCCGACAAAAACCGTTTATGATAATGCTAACGAATTGAAAGTAATTATCTACAACAAACACGATTTTATTTTTGCCGAAGAGCAAGCAGAAAAGGTAAATAAAAATGCAATTTTTTTTTTACAACCCGAATGGAGTAAAAAAGAAGAGATGACTCCATTAATTGTAGATTATGTTATGAACAATCCAAAATGGAGAATATCATTGCAAACCCATAAGTATTTAAACATTCCTTAAATGTCAATTTCATGGTTATTGATTAATAATTTAGCAAAAAAAGGTATTGTTTTTTTGTGAAAAAGTAAATATATATATTTATGGCACTATATTTGGAATCTTAAATTAAATTTATGTTATATTTATTCCCTAATTATTTGAATTCTAAAAAATTAACTATGAAAAATTTTTATTTTATTTTATTTATACTTTTTACGAATCAATTTGTGTTTAGTCAATATTCGGGAGGTATTTCACAAAACAATACAATTAGTTACGAAACTGTTGATGTTAAGCCAGAATTTCCGAATGGATTTAGAGAATTTATGAAATACATAGGTTCTAATTTCAGACTACCCGAAATCGAAGGCTTTTCGGGAATAGTAAATACTAGTTTCATTATAGAACTCAACGGCTCAATAACTAATGTAAAAATACTTAAAGATATTGGAGAAGGAACTGCAGACGAGGCGAAAAGAGTTCTACTGAAATCACCACTTTGGAAACCAGGAGAACAAGATGGTCAAAAAGTTAGAGTGCAGATGACTTTGCCTATAACCTTACGAGTAAATTAATTGTTATTTTGTAAGCAAAGAAATCTTTTTTTAATCATTTAATGCATTTCGTCGATTTTATTTGGTGTTTTGTCGATTATTATTTAATATTGTACTATTAATTATATTTTTTTTTGAAACCATATTAATAACTAAAATACAAGACGATGAAAACTCTATTTATTTTTTGCGTTACTTTTTTATCAATGCAATTTGCAATGGCACAAGCACCCATGAGCATTACTCAAAAACAGCCAATTGCTTATGATCTTGTCGATGTAAAGCCTCAGTTTAAAGGCGGAATTAACGAATTTATGAAATACTTCATGAGTAATTATCAAGTTCCTGAGGAAGATGGACCTGTTGGTTTATTGCAAATGAGTTTTGAAATAAATACTAGTGGAAAAGTAGAAAACATTAAAATCTTAAAAGATGTTGGCAAAGGAGCGGGTAAAGAAGCGACGAGAGTTTTGTTGGATTGTCCAAACTGGACACCTGGCCGTCAGGATGGAAATACGGTTTCGGTTGTTTATCTACTTCCAATTACTCTAAAATAAAATAAATTATCTGTTCTCCAAAAGCCCTGACAAAATTTAGTTTTAATTTAAGACAAGAAAAATTATGTTGCTGTCCAAAAACTAGACAAAATTTTATATCAATATAAGATAATATAACTTAAATTAGTAAAATGATGTCAAAAAGTAGGAGAGTATTTAGTAAAGAATTTAACGCAAAAATTCTTTTATATACATTAATTGAGAAAAACACCATTGAGGTTTTATCCAAGAAATAGGAGTTTTTACCGAATGGAATTCCTAGAAAAAGGGCACAAATTTTCATAATCCTTATGCAACAACCATTTTTAAATTATTATTAATTAGTTTTGATGCTCTAAAATAGTTAAATTATTCAATTTTTTGTATCTCCTATTTGTATTATAAACGTTTATATATATTCAAAAACAGATAATTCTACTTCTTCTTCAGTTTGGTAAATTAGTTCCACTTTCAATGTTTTAAAAAACTTTACTCATTCGTTTTTATTTTTTTTGTATTCGTGATGTGCTTTGCAGTTCATCCAATGCATTATTCCAACAATTGCCTTTTCTATTTATACCTCAGACGATGGATTTATGTTTATTTAATTCCGAGATAAATTTTGAGCAAGCATATTAAATTCCTCTACCAGAGTGATAAATCAGTAATTGATTTGGATTTATTGGTCTATTAATATGCTGCGACCTATTCTTTAGACATAAACCTAATAAATTAAGATAGGTTTTTTGTTAATTTTTATGCCACATCTCTTTTTCTATACATTTGAGATGGTGTTTGGTTGTTTAATGATTCATGAAAACGGTCGTTATTATAAAATTTGAAGTACTCTTTTAAGCCTTTATAAAGCCTTATTCCGTCTGAATATCATTGCAAATATACGTTTTCATATTTTACTGTTCGCCATAATCGTTCAACAAATATATTATCAATTGCTCTACCTTTTCCGTCCATACCTATTTTTATGTTATTGTCTAAAA
>JAYUFL010000211.1:0-3105 GCA_043738745.1 Bacteroidota bacterium | reverse complement strand
GAAGCACGGGAGATTTAGATTTATGGATAAACCAAAATTCTGAAAACTATAATAAACTACAAAAAGTATATAATGATTTTGGTGCTCCAATATTTTCTTTTGAAGATTTTGAAAGCGAAAAATATGATGTTTGGAGTATTGGTGTAGAACCTAGAAAAATTGAAATACTAACAAAAGTTAGCGGTTTAAATTTTGGAGAAAGTTTAAGAAATTGTAAGTGGCTAGATTTAGAAAAATTTAAGGTTCCATACATCGATTTTGATGATTTAATCAAAAATAAAAGAACTACAGGAAGATTAAAAGATTTAGCAGACATAGAACAATTAAAAATTAATAAAAAAATAGATTAATTAATGTCCGATATAACTCTAAAAATTATCGACCGAGAAGGCAAAACCCATCAAGTCCAAGCACCAACGGACATGAACATGAATATCATGGAAATTGTGCGTATGTACGAACTCGCTCCCGAAGGAACAATAGGAATTTGTGGCGGAATGGCAATGTGCGCTTCCTGCCAATGTTATATTTTAAATGACATCGAAATTCCAGAAAAATCAGAGGATGAAGATGCTATGCTTTGGGAAGCATTTAATGTAAAAGACAACTCAAGATTGGGATGTCAAATTCAGGTTACTGCCCAAATTGATGGGTTGGAACTGGAGTTGGCACCAGAATAGTTTTAGAAATTTGTTTAAAAACAAAAAATGTCCGAAAAGTAATTTCCAGATATTTTTTTAAGTTATAAATTTTTAGGATTGAAATGCTGGAATTCCAGTAATATCGGCTCCTGTAATCAATAAATGGATGTCGTGTGTACCTTCGTAAGTAAGTACAGATTCTAAATTCATCATGTGGCGCATGATTGAATATTCGCCTGTAATTCCCATTCCGCCTAGTATTTGTCTGGCTTCGCGAGCGATGTGAACTGCCATATCGACATTGTTTCTTTTCGCCATAGATATTTGTGCGGTTGTTGCTCGACCTTCGTTACGCAAAACGCCTAAACGCCATGTTAGCAATTGTGCTTTTGTGATTTCGGTAATCATTTCGGCTAATTTTTTTTGTTGCAATTGAGTTGCTGCTATTGGTTTTCCGAATTGGATTCTTTCTTTGGCGTATCTAAGTGCAGTATCGTAGCAATCCATTGCTGCTCCGATTGCTCCCCAAGCGATTCCGTAACGTGCTGAATCTAAGCATCCTAGTGGTGCGCCTAAGCCAGATTTGTTTGGTAATAAGTTTGCTTTTGGAACTTTTATGTTATTGAAAACCAATTCACCAGTTGATGAAGCACGAAGTGACCATTTGTTATGCGTTTCTGGAGTTGTAAAACCTTCCATTCCGCGCTCTACAATTAATCCGTGAATTCTTCCTTCTTCGTTTTTGGCCCAAACTACTGCAATATCTGCAAATGGAGCGTTTGATATCCACATTTTGGCTCCATTTAATAAGTAATGATCGCCTTTGTCTTTGAAGTTTGTTGTCATTCCGCCAGGGTTTGATCCGTGGTCTGGCTCTGTTAATCCGAAACATCCCATGAACTCGCCAGTGGCTAATTTTGGTAAATATTTCATGCGTTGTTCCTCGTTTCCGTATTTCCAGATTGGGTACATTACTAATGACGATTGTACAGATGAAGTGGAACGAACGCCAGAATCTCCGCGTTCTATCTCTTGCATTATTAATCCGTAAGAAATTTGATCTAGTCCTGCACCACCATATTCTACTGGGATGTATGGTCCAAATCCACCAATTTCTGCCAAACCTTTGATGATTTGTTTTGGAAATTCTGCTTTTTGAGCATATTCTTCTATAATTGGTGATACGTCACGTTTTACCCATGCACGAGCGGCATCACGAATCATTTTGTGCTCCTCGGTTAGTAAATCGTCAAGTAAGTAGTAATCTGGAGCTTGAAAAAGGTCTGGTCTCATTTTATGAAATTTTATAATTGCAAATTTACATAAACTAATTTAACATATTCGTGAACAAATGTTATATTTTTTGAATATTATTTTCATTATTTTTACATAATATATTTTTTAGATTATGAAAATAAAAGCCACTCTAAAACAAATTGCAAAAGAATTAGGCGTTTCTGTTTCAACAGTTTCAAAAGCATTGAATGGAAGTCCAGAAATTAGTGAACCTACAAAAATTAAAATTAAAGAATATGCAAAACTTAAGAATTACAAGCCAAATATCAATGGTTTAAATCTTAAAAGTCAGAAATCGAAAACCATAGGAGTAATTATTCCTAATATTCTAAACTCATTTTTCGCAAAAGTTTTTTCAGGAATCGAAAAAGTTGCAGAGAAAAAAGGGTATAATGTGATAACGTGTATTTCGAACGAATCGCTCGAAAAAGAAATTCATACACTCGAAATGTTAAGTAATGGAACCATTGATGGCTTTATTTTATCAATTTCTGAAGAGTCACAAAAATTAGGAGAATATAATCATTTTAACGAAATAATAAAAGACGGAACACCAATTGTAATGTTTGATAGAACATCCGACAAAGTAATCTGCGATAAAGTCGTGATTGATGATTTTGATGCTGCCAAAAACGCTACACAACATTTAATCGGTTTGGGTTGCAAAAAAATCGCACTCTTTTCTTCTATTAATAATTTGAGCGTAGGAAAACTACGTTTAGAGGGATATTTGGAAGCACTAAAATTAAATCATATAAATTTAAACGAATCAATAAATGTGCTTTCGGAAACGGAATTCGATTTTGATTTGAAAGCGCAAATAGTTTTTGATACTCAAAAAATAGATGGGATTTTTGCGCTTGACGAGCATTCGTCAGTAATGGCAATGAAAATGAGTTTAAAAAATGGATATAAAATCCCTGAACAACTTTGCATTATTGGTTTTGCTGATGGAGTTTGGTCACGACGCATGACACCAAGTTTGACAACAGTAAGTCAACATGGTCCAGAAATTGGCACGATGGCTGCAGAATTGCTAATTGAAAAACTAGAAAACATTGACGAACAACGCGTTGCAAAAATTATTGTTATTGATGCCGAATTGCGCGAACGCGATTCAACACGAAAATTATAGTTATTCTATTTAATTTATTCTTATATTTGATAA
>JAYUFL010000210.1:0-3117 GCA_043738745.1 Bacteroidota bacterium | reverse complement strand
GAATTGTTCTAAATGTAGTTAATAAAACCTCGGGAGAATATTTATGGTTTGATGGAAAAATGGAAACTCACGCTGCGTTAAAAAAAGTAGGAGCAATTATTGAGCGACCTAATTTTTATCCCTACATGACGGCTCGCGAAAATTTGGAGTTAGTTTGTAAAATAAAAAGTATAAACTATTCTAAAGTTATTGAAAAACTAACATTAGTAGGACTTAATGATCGAATTGATAGTGTTTTTAGTACTTTTTCGTTAGGAATGAAACAACGTTTAGCAATTGCTTCGGCATTACTAAACGATCCAGAAATTTTGATTCTCGATGAGCCTACAAATGGTTTAGACCCGCAAGGAATTCACCAAATTCGGGATATTATCCGGCTCATAGCTTCGCAGGGAACGACTATTTTGTTGGCATCGCATCTTTTGGACGAAGTAGAGAAAGTTTGCTCTCATGTTTTGGTATTGAGAAAAGGAGAAATTTTATATTCTGGAACCGTACACGGAATGTCTAATAACGAAGATTTTTTTGAATTAAATTCTGATGATAATCAACTTTTGAAATTGATTTTACAAAAACATAAATTGTTTGAAAAAATTGAAGAGGAAAATGGAAAAATTTTATTTTATGTGAAAAACCCAATTGAATCCTCGGAATTGAATAGATATTTATTCGAAAATAAAGTCTATTTGAATCATCTTGTAAAAAGAAAACACAGTTTGGAAGAGCAATTTTTGGAACTTACTTCAAAATAATAACAATTTCAAAAAACTAAAACATACAACTTTATAAAATGAAAAGATTACTTGCCATAGAACTTCAAAAAATTTGGAAAAACAAATCCAGCCGTATTTTAACAATTGTTTATTTTATCTTGCTATCGTTTATTGCTCTGATTGCATCAATTAAATTCGATTTAGGTCCATTTCATATTGATCCTGCCGAAAATGGGATTTTCAATTTCCCATATATTTGGCATTTTAATACCTATGTTGCTGATTATATTAGTTTTTTCTTAGCAATTATAATAGTTTCTATGATGGCAAACGAGTATAGTTATGGAACTCTAAAGCAAAATTTAATTGACGGAATGAGCAAAAAAGAATTTATTTTATCTAAATTTTTAACCGTTTTTCTATTTGCATTTGCTGCAACATTTTTTGTTTTTGTAATGAGTTTAATTCTAGGATATCGATTTTCATCCTATACTCAAATTGACATTGTTTTTTCTGATACTGAATATCTGGTTGCATTTTTTGTAAAACTTCTCGGATTTTTTTCGTTTTGTTTGTTTTTAGGCATTTTGGTAAAACGTTCGGCGTTTGCATTAGGATTTTTATTAGTTTGGTTCTTTTTCGAAAAAATTCTTTATGGAATTTTAAAATATCAAATCTTTAATAGAAGCGAAAAAGTAGATACTGCATTTCAATTTATGCCATTAGAATCTTTTGGAAATCTTTTGGTAGAGCCATACTCAAGACTTTCAATCATCAAAAAAGTAGGATCACAAGTTGGCATAAGCGCAGATAAAGACTACTCCGTTCATTTCACTTCTATTGCAATTGTTTTGGCTTGGACAATTGTTTTTATGCTATTGTCATATAAATTATTAAAAAACAGAGATTTGTAGTTTTTATTTGATTTTTCATGCTAAAATAGAAAAACTAATTTCGATTGCTTTTCTTTTGATTTTTTATTTTATTTTTACAAAATGAAAAAAATTAGAATTTCCCTGTTTTTTATAATTATCTGTACAACATTTTCATTTGCACAATTTAGTAAAACACATTATTTACCTCCATTAGCAGGTAATAGCAATCCAAACGGACAACCAGAAGAACAGTACATTTATATTTCTACTCCAAGTATTACTCCAATAAATTACAAAATAATACGTTTAGGAAGTACTCCTATACTTGGTGTTGTTTCTAGAGATTTGCCTGTTGAATACAATGCAAATAGTGAGCCTCAATTTTTTGTTCCGGAGTCTAATGTTGGTACTATACTAAGTAACCGTGGCTATATTGTGGAAGCCGATGATGTAGTTTATGTAACACTACGAACTATTGCTGGTAATGCAAACCAAGCAGGTGAACTAGTTTCTAAAGGGCTTGCAGCACTCGGAACTCATTTTAGAGTTGGAGCAATGCTAAATACTGGAGCAACAAATTATAGTGAACTTCATTTTACTTTTGTTTCTGTTTTGGCAACAGAAAATAATACCACTATAAATTTTAGCGATATAAAGCCAGGTGTTTCTCTGGTAAATAACGCTGGAGCAGGAAATACTCCAGCAAGTGTTACGCTAAATGCAGGTCAAAGTTACGTTTTAGCCGTTGAAGGACCTCTCGATGCAAACCGAGATGGGCTGATTGGCTCACTCGTAACATCTGATAAACCCATTGCGGTAAACTGTGGTTCATATGTTGGTAATAATGGAAATTTAGGTAATGTTGATTTAGGGTTTGACCAAATTGTTTCTGTCGAAAGAGTAGAGCCTATTGCTGGTGCAGGTTCTGATTATGTTTTCATAAAAAGTACAGGACAAGATCCTGTAGAAAGACCATTGTTGGTAATTGATCAAAACAATACGCAAATTTTTTTAAACGGAAGTGCAACCCCAAGTTTTACCAAAAATGCTGGAGAATATGTTGCTTTAGATGGTACTGATTACAGTGCTGCGGGAAATTTATTTGTTCACACATCAAAACCAACTTTTGCATTTCAGAGCGTTGGAGATAATGTTTTGACAAGTCAGGCCAATCAAGAGTTGTTTTTTGTTCCGCCGTTGAGTTGTCAAACGCCACACGATATTAGTAACATTCCGTTTATAGAAAGAATTGGAACAAGAACGTTTACTGGTCGAGTTACTATTGTAACTCAATCTGGGTCATCGCTAAATTTTATACTAAACGGCATACCTTATACTTATGCAAACTTACCATCATTTATTACTAAAGTTGGCCCAACAGCAGTTACAGGAAATTCTGGATACGAAACCTATGTTATGACTGGTTTTACAGGAAACGTGAGTGCATCGTCCAGTGGAGAATTATATCTTGCTGCTTATGGTTCTGATGGTGCTGCAACATTTGGTGGATTTTATTCTGGATTTACTTT
>JAYUFL010000209.1:0-8631 GCA_043738745.1 Bacteroidota bacterium | reverse complement strand
TAATTTCTCCTATTTCGTCAATTGTAATTTCGCTTGATCCAGACACGATCAAAAGCAACACATTTTTGGCACCAGCAATTTTATTGTCGTTTAACAATGGAGAATCTAACGCAGAAACAATGGCATCTTTTGCACGGTTTTCACCACTTGCAGTTGCTGATCCCATAATTGCTGTTCCACTATTTGAAAGAACGGTTTTTGCGTCTTTTAAATCGATATTTTGCGTGTAATGATGCGTGATTACTTCTGCTATTCCGCGTGAAGCGGTTGCTAAAACTTCGTCGGCTTTTGAGAATCCTGCTTTAAAACCAAGATTTCCATAAACTTCTCGAAGTTTATTGTTGTTGATTACAATTAGCGAATCTACTTGCTTGCGCAATTTTTCGACTCCCAAAAGTGCTTGTTCTATTCTAACTTTTCCCTCGAATTGAAACGGAATTGTTACAATTCCAACGGTCAGAATATCCCTTTCTTTGGCCAATTGTGCAATTACTGGCGCAGCACCCGTTCCTGTTCCTCCACCCATTCCTGCGGTGATAAAAATCATTTTGGTGTTGGTATCTAACATTTTTTCGATGTCGGAAATACTTTCGATTGCGGATTGTTGACCAACATCTGGGTTGGCTCCTGCTCCAAGTCCTTCGGTAAGACTAACGCCTAACTGAATTTTGTTTGGAACTGGGCTGTTTTGCAATGCCTGCGAATCCGTATTACAAACAATAAAATCAACTCCTTTGATTCCTTGTTTAAACATGTGATTGATGGCGTTGCTTCCACCGCCGCCAACTCCAATTACTTTGATTACGTTGGATTGATTTTTTGGTAAATCGAATGAAATGTTTCCAAATTCTGTGATGTCTGACATAATTTTGGTTTTAATATATAATTTGTTTTTAATTTTACTTATGCTAGGCTTATTCTGCGTTATCCAAAAATTCCTTTATTATATGTACGTATTTATCTAGGAATGATTTTCTGATTTTTTTCTCGGTAGTTTCTTCTTCAACAATTAGGTTTGACTTTTTTTCAACGTCCTGAAAATTAGAGCCGTTTTCTACTGGAATATTATTCGAGATATATTCTGGAATTCTTTCTGTTGTAACAAAAGTTTTTTCGGGAACAGTTTGATTTATTTTCGATGCGCTTGGCAAATTGTTTTCCACGCTATTCATAACGAGTCCAACTGCAGTTGCGTACAATGGACTCGAAATTTCTTCGGAAGAATTTCCTGCCAAATGCTCATTTGGATAACCAATTCGGGTATCCATTCCAGTTATATATTCTACTAATTGCTTAATATGTTTGAGTTGAGAACCTCCACCGGTTAACACAATTCCTGCAATTAGTTTTTTTCTTGGATCCTCATGACCATACGATTTTATTTCGGTAAAAACCAATTCAATAATTTCTACAACACGAGCGTTGATAACTTTCGAAAGATTTTTTAGAGATATTTCTTTTGGTTCTCTTCCACGTAATCCTGGAATCGAAACAATTTCGTTGTCTTTGTTTTCACCTGGCCAAGCCGATCCAAATTTTACTTTCAGTAATTCTGCTTGCTTTTCAATAATGGAGCAACCTTCTTTTATATCTTCTGTAATTACGTTTCCACCAAATGGAATTACGGCAGTGTGACGAATGATTCCGTCTTTGAAAATGGCCAAATCTGTCGTTCCTCCACCGATGTCAATTAGTGCAACTCCTGCTTCTTTTTCTTCTTGGCTTAGAACTGCATCAGACGATGCTAAAGGTTCTAAAGTCAAACCCGAAAGTTCAATTCCGGCGCTTTGAATGCATCTACCTACGTTTCTAATTGATGCTGCTTGTCCAACAACCACGTGAAAACTGGCTTCTAAACGTCCACCATACATTCCGATTGGCTCTTTTACACCCGATTGCCCATCGATTTTGAATTCTTGTGGCAGCACATGAATAATTTCTTCTCCAGGAAGCATTGCTAATTTGTTGACTTGATCAATCAATAATTGAATGTCTTTTCCTCCAATTACTTCTTCGGCATTAGCACGTATAATATAGTCGCTGTGTTGAATACTGCGAATGTGTTGTCCCGCAATTCCGACCACAACATCTTTGATTTTGTAACCAGAAACGGCCTCGGCTTCTTCTACTGCTTGTTGAATGGATTGAATGGTTTGCGTGATGTTATTCACAACGCCACGAGCCACACCTAGACTTTTGGATTTTCCAATTCCAAGTATTTCTAATTTTCCGTATTCATTTTTTTTGCCAATCATGGCAACGATTTTGGTTGTACCAATATCTAAACCAACTGCAATGTTTTCTTTTTCCATACTCTTTTATTTTGTGCACACCACTTGACTCGTAAACTGAAGATTTATATTCTTGTATTTATAAATCGATTTGTCTGTAAATGCTTTTTGATAAAACGCTTTATAATTTTTAAATTTGTCTTCGATATTGATCGGTAAACCAAAAACAATATCAAAATCAAAATTTCTATTTTTCATAATTACGCTACCATTTGGCAAAATTTGCATCCCGATGATGTTTTTTTTCAAAAAATCATCGTTGTAAATCATCCGAAATAAATCGAAATATTCTTCAGAAAACGTGTCATTAATCTCCCCCGAAACTAGTGGAACTCTAGCCGTATAAAAATCCGATAACGGCATTTTAATTCCGTAATAATCAACATAGTAGGATATGTCATTATTTATAAAACGCACAATTGGGTTGCGCTGTTTTACCCTTGCACTTAGAACTCCGTCGATAGATACAAACACTTGTGATTTTTGAATCATGGGTTGTTGATCTATTGATTTTTCTAAATTGTTCAAATTTAATTTTTCTTTTTTTATGTTTGTTACTGCTTCATAATTTTCTATCAACAATTTATTAACCATTTCTTGTTTTACAAAAAGGTTGTTTTCGCCGACAAAAATCACTTCTGATTTGGTAAGTTTTCGACTTTCATTTCTCTTTGAAGAAAAAGAAAAAAGAAAGATAACCAGACCTAAAATCAGTAGTAATCGGAGGTTTATGTAATTAAAATTTTTCATTTATTGTTTTCTTACTGAATGTATTTATTTTTGATATTTTGTTGTATAAAACTTATTCTAAAATTTATACTCTAAACATTTGTTAATAACGCTTGTTTTATGGGTTGAACCAATTCTCCAATATCTCCTGCACCGATTGTGATAATTATTTTGGCTTTGCTTTTCAAAATTTCGTTAACTAAATCTGATTTTTGAATCAATTTTACATTTTTATTAGTCATTTTATTCATCAACCAAGTTGACGTAATACCTTTCATTGGTAACTCTCGGGCTGGATAAATGTCAAGCAAAATTATTTCGTCGAATTGCGATAAACTTTTGGCAAAATCATCAGCAAAATCTTTGGTTCTACTAAATAAATGCGGCTGAAAAATTGCCAAAACTTCTTGATTTGGATACAACTCTCTAACGGCTTGATTTACAGCATTTATCTCGGTTGGATGATGCGCATAATCATCGATATAAACCAAATTTTCGGTTTTTATTTGATACGAAAATCTGCGTTTGATTCCTTTAAATGAGATTAATGCTTTGGCGATGTCTTCGTTTGGGATGCCGAAAGTTTTTGCCATCGCCAAGGCCATTAATGCATTCATTAAATTATGTTTTCCTGGCAAACCGAACCGTACATTTTTTATAATTTCCGATGGTGTTTGAACATCAAAAACATAATTTGTATTTTCTATTCTGATATTAAAAGCATTAAAAATTCCGTTATCGTTAACCGAACAGGTTACGCCTTTAATTGATAATTTATTCGTTATGAATAATTTAGATTTATCTTCGACTTTATCCGCAAATTCCACAAACGATGCTTCTATGCTTGCCGAATCTCCATAAATATCCAAATGATCGGCATCCATAGAAGTTATGCAAGCAATATTTGGGTGCAAATGCAAAAATGATCTATCGAATTCATCTGCCTCGACAACGGTTATGGTTTTTCCAGAACCAATTAAATTGGAATTATAATTTTCTACAATTCCACCTAAAAACGCGGTAACATCAACACCTGATTCATACAAAATATGCCCTAAAATACTAGATGTTGTCGTTTTTCCGTGAGTTCCTGCAACAGCAAAACAAAACGTATCTTTGGTAATAATTCCAAGAACTTCGGCTCGTTTTTTAACTACAAATTCTCTTTCTAGGAAAAAATTCCATTCAGAGTGTGATTTGGGAACGGCTGGCGTAATAATTACCAACGTATTTTCGATGAAAAAATCTTTAGGAATTAAATTAATATTATCCTCAAAATGAATTTCGATTCCAGATTGCTGCAATTCTTGTGTTAACTCGGTTTCGGTTTTGTCGTAACCAGCCACATTTTTGCCAATATTTTTAAAATACCGAGCCAAAGCACTCATTCCGATACCTCCAATGCCAATAAAATAGACGTTATGTATTTGATTTAGGTTCATTTATTTTTCTTCTGCTCTTTTATAAATATCATAATTATCGATAGAAATTGCCCCAAAATCTTTTACTGTTTCTTGTTTATTTACAGTTCTAACTAAAGCATTACCATCTGGATTATCTCCCAATTCATAACTTTCAAATCCATCTTTATATAAAAACCAATTCGATTTTGATTTGTTGTATTTAAAAGTTGTTATTTGATCCCAATGTTGTCCTCCGGCAACTCCATGTTCAATAGAAAAATAACCGTTTTTTATTGTAATTCCAACAAATGGATCTCCACCAATTCCGCCACAAGCATAACAAAAAACTGCATTATCGTTTCTTTTTTCGAGTTTAAAACTTTTATTTGGTTGACCACTTACTATTAAAATAGGTCTTCGATCTTCGTTTTGATTCGATTCTTCTCCATTTTTTTTCAATACTAAAATCGTGTCCGAAAAATCATCTAAATTTAAATTTCCAGATGTAACATTTATTGTTGTATAACCTTTTGGAATAAATTTCGAAATATTTTCTGGTAAATTTGTAATTCCCTCTTGATTGGTTTCTAACGTTAACGGTTTGGTATTTTTTGAATAATCTTCTTTTTCTGGAACATATTCATCTGTAGAAATGGTTTCTTCTTTTGTAACTCCTTCTTTTTTGACACTAGTTTCTTCTTTCGCTTTTTTGCAAGAAACGATTGAAATTAGAAATAATATTATCCAAAATTTATTCATTTTTATTACATTAATTTCATAATTTCGTCAACAATTTGTTTCGTTGCGTTTGGCAAAGCCAATGATTTTATGTTTTTACTTAATTCGTTTTGTTGGTTTTCATTGAATAATAATTCTCTAAAAACCGATTCAAATTTTTCGTCTAATTCACTTTCTTTAATCATTAATGCGCCATTTTTATCAACTATAGATTTTGCGTTTTTGGTTTGATGATCTTCGGCTACATTTGGTGATGGAATAAAAATTACTGGTTTCCCAACTATGCACAATTCCGAAACAGACGAGGCTCCAGCACGAGAAATCACTATATCCGCAGCAGCATAAACCAAATCCATTCTGTCAATAAATGCTAGAACCTGAACGTTATCTGTATTGAAATTTTTATATTCATCGAAATATAATTTTCCACATTGCCAAATGATTTGAATATTTTTCGATTCTAAAAAATGTAATTCTTTTTCGATTAATTGATTGATTCTTCTGGCTCCAAGGCTTCCTCCCAGAATTAAAAGTGTTTTTTTAGTTGAATCTAAATTGAAATATTTTATGGCTTCTTGACGTTTTCCATCACTATCAATTAAATCTTGACGCACAGGATTTCCTGTTAAAATCATTTTATCTTTTGGAAAAAAGCGTTCTAAATTTTCATAAGCCACACAAATTTTATTGGCTTTTTTGCTCAATAATTTATTTGTAATTCCCGGAAAGGAATTTTGTTCTTGAATAACAGTTGGAATGTTCAGCATATTCGCCATTTGCAACAGCGGTCCAGAGGCAAAACCGCCAGTTCCGATGACCACATCGGGTTTGAAAATTTTAATTATTTTACGAGATTTCCATAAACTTGAAAGCAACTTTATTGGAAACATAGTATTTTGCAAAGTCAATTTTCGTTGTAAACCAGCAATCCACAATCCTTCGATTTTGTAACCCGATTGTGGTACTTTTTGCATTTCCATTTTGTTATTCGCACCAACAAAAAGAAATTGAGCATCGGGAAAACGCAATTTTAATTCATTTGCAATAGCAATTGCTGGATAAATATGTCCACCAGTTCCTCCGCCACTTAATATGAATTTTTTCATTTTATTTTAATTTTAAAACCCTTCGACTTGCGCTCAAGGCTACTAAACACTTGTTTAAATTAAACTTTTATTTTTTAATTTGAATGCCTTCGATTGCTGTCATTGAATTTTCGGATTCATCTTCTATGGAATGATCTTCGTTTTCTATTGCTTCTTCTTTTGCAATTTGCTCGTCAATCATTTTCTTGAGAATTATATCTCTTTTGTCTTTTTCTTTTGTTTCTATTAAAATTTCTTCCTCTTTTTTGGTCACATTTATAATAATTCCAAGTGCAATACAGGTCATCCAAATCGAACTACCTCCGCTACTTACCAAAGGCAAAGTTTGCCCCGTTACTGGAAATAATTCTACGGCAACTGCCATGTTAATCATTGCTTGAAAAATCATTGGAAAACCGAGTCCAACGACCAAAAGTTTTCCATACATTGATTTTGTTTTGTGTGCCGCAACTATAAATCTAAAGAATAACAAAAGATATAATCCCATGACTAAAAGCCCTCCAATCAAACCGTTTTCTTCGACAATAATGGCATAAATAAAATCTGAAGATGATTGTGGTAAAAAATGTTTTTGCACACTTTTTCCTGGACCTAAACCATAAATCCCACCAGATGCAATTGCTATTTTGGCTTTTTCTACTTGATAATCGTCTTCTCCTTTTTTATTGGTTGTAAAACTATCGATTCTAGAAATCCAAGTGTCAACTCGGTTCGGAAATGCTTTTGGGAACGATTTTGCTAAAACTATAAATAACGTTAGGAAAACAACTCCCATTCCGAGTATAAATCCAATATATTTTAAAGGATAACGACCAATGAAAGTCTGCATTAAAACCATTGCAAAAATCAATGCTGCAGTAGATAAATTTGCTGGAAGAATGAGAATTAGAGTTATAAAAACGGGTAGCCACAAATCAATTATTGAAGATTTAAAATCGATTTCGACTTCTCGTTTTTTAGATAAATATCGAGCAACAAAAACCATTAAAACTATTGATGCCAAAGTTGATGTTTGAAACGTAATTCCAATGAAAGGAAGCCTGATCCATCGTGAAGCGTTTGCTCCAGCAATGACGGTTCCTTTAACGAGTGTGAATGCCAAAAGTCCCCAAACAATCAATAATCCGAATCGCGAAATTCCACGATAATAATGATATGGAATTTTATGAAACCAATAAATTATTATAAATCCCGTAAATATTTGTGCCAAATGTGTTAATAAATATCCAATGGTACTGCCTGTTCCGTGGTTCATGTAAGCCAAATTGCTACTGGCACTAAAAACTGGCATAAACGAAAACAACGACAACAAAGCCACGAATGACCAAATGCCTTTATCTCCTTTTATGTTGCCTAATAGTTCTTTCATTGTCAATTTATGATTAAGGAATTACAAATAAGGATTTTCGATTAAATTCCAAATTATAATTCGTAATTTGCTTAAAGATTTCTTACGGCTTCTTTAAATTGATTTCCACGATCTTGGTAATTTTCGAATAAATCGAAACTCGCACAACATGGCGAGAGCAAAACTGCATCGCCTTTTTCTGAAAAATGCTGTGCCATTTTCACTGCATCGTTCATATTATCGACCTCAACTAAAATATCTGCAATGTTTCCAAAAGCATCTGTAATTTTTTTGTTATCTAATCCAAGACAAATAATTGCTTTTACTTTTTCGCGAACCAAAGCCATGATTTCGGAATAATCGTTTCCTTTATCGACGCCTCCAACAATCCAAACAGTTGGAACTTTCATGCTATCAAGAGCAAAAAAAGTAGCATTTACATTGGTTGCTTTTGAGTCGTTAATGTATTGCACGTTCTGAATTTTTAGCACTTTTTCTAAACGATGTTCCACACCTTGAAAATTACACAAACTCTCTCGAATTGTTGCGTTTCTGATTTTCAACAATTTAGCCACCGAAGTTGCAGCCATAGCATTTTTCATGTTATGTTTTCCTTCTAATGACATGGTTTCGGTTTCCATTGCAAATTCCTCGTTGATGTTTCTTAATTTCATGATGTCGTTTTGTATAAATGCTCCTTTTTCGAAAGTTTTTGTCAATGAAAATGGAATTAATTGTGCTTTTGTTTTATTATTTTTGAACCACTCTGTAATGGCTTCATCATCTGCATCGTAAATCAGATAATCATCCGATGTTTGGTTCATTGTTATTCTGAATTTCGATGCTATGTAATTTTCATATTTATAATTGTATCGATCCAAATGATCTGGGCTAATATTTGTAATTATGGCAATATCTGGACGATAATCTATGTTTCCGTCTAATTGAAAACTACTCAATTCTAAAACATAATAATCGAAATTATCCACTGCAACTTGCCAAGCAAAACTTTTTCC
>JAYUFL010000208.1:0-3127 GCA_043738745.1 Bacteroidota bacterium | reverse complement strand
ATCTATATTGTAATACTATTTTTTGTTGTTCTTCTGATGAAAATGAATTCCAATCTTGGGCAGAAAATGGAGTAATGTTGTCATCACAAACTGCATTAACAATTTCATTTCCCTCGTTTTCGAAAATCGAAATTAAAGTTGCAATATCTTCGGCTTTATCGGTAGTTTTATTGTACCAAGAATTGAATAATTGTATAAAAATCCATTGTGTATGTTTGTAATAATCGGCATTAGAAGTGCGAACTTCTCGGTCCCAATCGAATGAAAATCCGATTTTATCCAACTGTTGGCGGTAACGCGCAATGTTTTCTTTCGTAGTTTTATCCGGATGTTGTCCCGTTTGTATGGCATATTGTTCGGCTGGCAATCCAAATGAATCATAACCTTGCGGATGCAAAACATTAAACCCTTTATGGCGTTTGTATCGTGCCACAATATCCGATGCGATGTATCCCAACGGATGCCCAACGTGCAAACCTGCGCCCGACGGGTAAGGAAACATATCCAAAACATAATATTTAGGTTTGGTTGATGAATTGCTTGCTGCAAATGTTTTGTGGTCGGCCCAGTATTTTTGCCAGTTGGCTTCGATTTCGATTGGAGAATATTTCATTTTATTTCGGTTCTGAAATTTTTAGGGTTTAATTTTTCAAATAAAAAATTATGCGCAAATTTACATTTTATACACGAAAATTAAAACTTTGAGCGTTATAAACTATGAATAAAGAAATTCTTTGTTATTTTTACAGCATAATTATACAAATATGAGCGATTCTTTCGATAAGTTTCAAAAACGAAGATTAATTTCTTCTTATTTTTCGGTGGTTTTAAGTGTTTTTCTAGTATTGTTTTTACTTGGACTGCTTGGGCTTTTTATTTTTAATGCCAAAAAACTTTCGAACGATTTTAAAGAACAAATCGCAATGACCGTTTTTTTTAAGAAAGAAGCCAATGATAGTATCATGAAGGCTTTTGGCGATGATTTGAAAACATCTAAATTTGCAAAAACCTATACTTTTGTATCAAAAGATTCGGCTGCAAAACAACACACAGATATTATTGGCGAAGATTTTATGAAGTTTTTAGGCGAAAACCCGTTACAAAATTCTTATGACATTACGCTAAAGGCAGATTTTGTAGAAAGAAAACAAATTTCTAAAATCGAAAGTCAATTGCGTACCAACGAAAATGTTGCCGATATCGTTTACGACAAGCAACTCGTTAATTTGGTTAATGATAACATCAAAAATGTAACTTGGTGGATATTAATTTTAAGTGGATTCCTAACCTTAATTGCCGTTTTGCTCATCAATAGTTCCTTGCGATTGTCAATACATTCCAACAGATTTATAATCAAAACTATGCAAATGGTTGGGGCAACAAAATCATTTATTCGCAGACCATTTATTTGGAGAAGTATAAAACTCGGATTGTTGGGTTCTGGATTAGCAATTTTAGCACTAATTGGAGTTTTAATTTATCTAGAAACCAGTTTTCCGAATCTCGGAATCTTGAACGATAAACTAATTGTTGGATTAATTCTTCTAGGAGTTTTAGCCGTTGGAGTTCTAATTACTTGGATAAGCACCTTTTTTGCAACACAACGTTTCTTGAATTTGAGAACCGACGATCTATATTAATGTAAGGTTGTAAATTAAAAAATTTTGATTTAAAAACATGAAAAATAACGAACAAAAACCCGAATTCCTTTTTGATAAGGTAAATTATAAATTTCTCTTGATAGGAATTGCAGTAATTGCAGTTGGATTTATACTCATGTCTGGTGGAGGAAGCGATGATCCAAAAGTGTGGAACGAATCCGTATTTAACTTTCAACGCATTCGATTGGCACCAACTGTAGTATTGATTGGTTTTGGAATCACCATTTACTCGATTCTAAAAAACCCTAAAAAAGCATAAATGAATTATATTCAAGCCATTATTCTTGCAATAATCGAAGGGATAACAGAATTTTTGCCAGTATCTTCTACTGGTCACATGATTATTGCAAGTTCTTTTTTTGGAATTGCGCACGACGATTTTACAAAACTTTTCACAATAGTCATTCAACTTGGTGCCATTTTGTCGGTTTTGGTATTGTATTTCAAACGTTTTTTTCAAACCCTAGATTTTTATTTTAAATTGTTGGCAGCGTTTATTCCAGCAGTAGTTTTTGGTTTAATTTTTAGTAAAAAAATAGATTCGCTACTCGAAAATCCAGTTACGGTAGCAATTTCGCTTTTAATTGGTGGAATTATATTGTTGAAAGTTGATGATTGGTTCAACAAAACCGACGATTCCTCATCACAAGAAATTACTTATCTCAAGGCAATAAAAATTGGACTATTTCAATGTTTAGCAATGGTTCCTGGCGTTTCTAGAAGTGGAGCAAGTATTGTTGGAGGAATGTCACAGAACTTATCCCGAACTTCCGCAGCAGAATTCTCCTTTTTTTTAGCCGTGCCAACCATGCTTGGAGCAACCGCAAAAAAATGTTATGATTACTACAAAGACGGATTTGTTTTGACTCACGAACAAATTAATTTTCTAATCATTGGAAACATAATTGCATTTGCAGTAGCACTTTTAGCCATAAAATCGTTCATTGAGTTTTTAACCAAAAAAGGATTTAAAGTTTTTGGTTATTATAGAATTATTGTTGGAATTGCCCTTTTAGTCATTCATTTTTTTGTTCATTCGTTAACAATTCTATAATGACTGCGGAAGATTATCAAAATGGTCAACTACTTTTAATCAACAAACCGTTAAATTGGACTTCCTTTCAGGTTGTTAATAAATTAAAATATGCACTGATTAACAAAATTGGGTTGCCAAAAAAATTTAAGATTGGTCACGCAGGAACTTTGGATCCTTTAGCGACTGGACTTTTGTTAGTTTGTACTGGAAAATTTACCAAAAGAATTTCGGAACTTCAAGGTCAAATCAAAGAATATACTGGTACCTTTTATATCGGTGCTACAACGCCTTCGTATGATTTAGAAACCGAAATCGATGCTACTTTTCCTATTTCACATATTGACGAAAAATTAATTCACGAAACGGTAAAACGATTTCTTGGCGAAATCGATCAAAAGCCACCCATCTATTCCGCCATAAAAAAAGATGG
>JAYUFL010000207.1:0-8660 GCA_043738745.1 Bacteroidota bacterium | reverse complement strand
GCAGTTGTAAACAGAGAAACGCCTTATATAAATACTCATAAATTTGCATCATAAATTTAACATTTTTTACTTGTTTTGTATCATAGAATGCGGAGCGTTTGAAAAAATTTAATACAATTTTAAATTTAAATAGAAACAAAACCTACAATAATTTATAGGTTTTGTTTACATTTGAATTCTAAATGATTCCAAAAATGAAAATTATTTATCGAATTCTCATCACAGCCGTGCTGGTTATTATTATCTCACATTTTATGACTGGCGTTTCGTTGAAAAACGGCATAGAAACCTCTATAATTGTTGCCGTGGTTCTGGGACTACTCAACGCAATTGTAAAGCCTATTTTAGTGTTTTTTACTTTCCCAATCACAATAGTATCACTCGGCCTTTTTTTGTTTGTAATCAATGCGATCATTATACTATTGTGCTCCCATTTTGTAAAAGGATTTAAGGTCGATGGTTTTCTGACAGCATTAATTTTTAGTATTATACTTTCTGTTTCGCAATCCATAATGTATAGTTTAACAGATAATAAAAAATAGAAAATACAAAAGGTTAAAACTTTGGTTGGGTTGCAAAAAATTTATACTTTTGCAACCCAATTTTAGTTTATAAAAATAAGAGAAATGGATATCAGAAGAATAGCAATCAACGCAGTAAGCGAAATTATTGAAATAGAAGTAATGCAAAGTGACTACAAAGGTCAGGTTACGAAAAGAATTAACGAAAAAATGCCATTGGCAACCGTAAAAGGTTTTCGAAAAGGAGCCGTGCCAAAAGATTTAGTCGAAAAACAATACGGAAAATCAATCAAGCAAGAAGAAGTTAAAAAAGTAGTCGATTTGGCTTTGGAACGTTTCATTACCAACGAAAGACTAAATCTTTTGGGAACACCGATTGCAATCGAAAAAGAAATTTTTAATTGGGATTTAGAAAATCTAACATTTCAATACGAAATCGGATTAGCACCTTTTTTTACTTTAGATTTAGATGCAAAAACCGACATCACAAAATACATCGTCAAAGCCGATTCGAAAATGATTGACGAGCAAGTAATACGTATTCAAAAACAATTTGGAAAAGCAATTCCTCAAGAAATAGTTACTGAAAATAGTGATTTGTCTGGAATTTTTATCAACGACGAAAAATTAATTAATGAGTCAACCACGTTTTCTTTAGATATTTTTAAAGAAAAAACAACTGCTCAAAAATTTGTAGGTAAAAAAATTGGCGACATTATTACAATCAACACTAAAGGGCTTTTTGAAGACGACCATCAACTAATGGACGTTCTTAAGGTTAGCCACGAAAACGTTCATGGATTAGATGTTGATGTGAACTTTACTATCGAAAACATTGCAGAAAATGAACCTGCAAAACTAAATCAAGAATTGTTTGATAAACTTTTTGGTGAAGGAAAAGTGGCAACACTCGACGAGTTGAAAGCAAAAATTAAAGAAGATGCCGAAAATCAATTTTTGCAGCAAGCAGAGCAAAAACTAACCGATGATGTTGTTAACAATTTAATTCAAAATACAAAATTCGACTTACCAAAAGATTTTTTAATCAAATGGTTACAAACCGCAGGAGAAAAAAATTTAACGCCAGCCGAAGCCGAAATGGAATACAATCGATCCGAAAACGGATTGCGTTACCAACTTATCGAAGGTCGCGCAATGGCACAATCGGATATTAAAGTTTCGTTTGAAGATCTAAAGTCATTTACAACAAAAAATATTCGTCAGCAAATGGCACAATTTGGTCAAAATAATCCAACTACCGAAGAAGTAGAAGGAATTGTTGCTCGAGTTTTGTCGAACCAAGAAGAAGTAAAAAGATTGTCAGAACAGGTTATAAAAGACAAATTATTAAACCTAATTGTCGAAAAAGCCAACCCAACATCAAAAGAAGTTACCTATGAACAATTTGTAAAAGAAATGTACGGAGAATAAATTCTGAATAAAAAGCAGTATCTTTGAAAGAGATTGTTTGTTTTTAATTTTTTACATTAGAACTTAAAAATAAATACAAAACTCATAAATCATAACCAAAAACTCATACCCAAAAAATGAACTACGGAAAAGACACGAGAACTACGCTCGAACAGGCGAAGCAATTTCAAAAATTTGCAACAAAACACCACGGCGTAAACGCAATGTATTACGATAAAATTGTAGCAGCCATGACGCCTACAAATATGACTCCTTATATCATTGAAGAACGTCAATTGAACGTTTCACAACTCGACGTTTTTTCGAGATTAATGATGGACAGAATCATATTTCTAGGAACAGGAATTGACGACCAAATAGCAAACATTGTTCAAGCACAATTGTTGTTTTTAGAAAGTGCTGATGCTAGCAAAGACATACAAATATACCTAAACTCGCCAGGCGGAAGCGTGTATGCAGGCTTAGGAATTTACGACACCATGCAATACATTAAACCAGATGTTGCAACAATTTGTACTGGAATGGCAGCATCTATGGGAGCCGTCCTATTGTGTGCCGGAGCAGCAGGAAAACGTTCGGCATTACCACATTCGAGAGTAATGATTCACCAACCATCGGGCGGAGCGCAAGGCGTTGCAACAGATATGGAAATCAACTTGCGCGAAATGTTGAAACTAAAAGACGAATTATATAACATAATATCGCATCACTCTGGTCAAACATTCGACCGAGTTCATAAAGATTCAGAACGCGATTATTGGATGATTGCCGACGAAGCCAAAGAATACGGAATGATAGATGAGGTTTTGAGAAGATAAATTTAAGTTTCAAAGTTTAAAAGTTTAAAAGATCCAGAGTTTCTGCCTTTGTAAATTTGTAACTTTGCTACTTTGCTACTAAAAAATAATGGCAAAAGAAAAATTAGAATGCTCTTTCTGCGGAAGGAAAAAACCAGAAACCAACTTGTTAATTGCAGGAATCGATGCTCATATTTGCGATAAATGCATTGAGCAAGCCAACGGAATTGTAGTTGAAGAACTAAAATCAAGCGGAAGAGTAAAAACATCTAACGATTTAATTCTAAAAAAACCCAAAGAAATACGTGCTTTTTTAGACCAATATGTTATTGGTCAGGATCAAACCAAAAAAGTGATGTCTGTTGCGGTTTACAATCATTACAAAAGGTTGATGCAACAAAACGATAATGACGAAGTGGAGATTGAAAAATCAAACATTATCATGGTTGGACAAACAGGAACAGGGAAAACATTGGTTGCAAAAACAATTGCAAAAATGCTCGATGTTCCTCTAGCAATTGTAGACGCAACGGTTTTAACCGAAGCAGGTTATGTTGGTGAAGATGTAGAAAGTATTTTAACACGATTACTACAAGCCGCAGATTATGATGTTACTAAAGCCGAAAGAGGTATTGTTTTTATCGACGAAATTGATAAAATTGCTCGAAAAGGTGATAGTCCATCAATAACTAGAGATGTTTCTGGCGAAGGAGTACAACAAGCCTTGCTAAAACTTTTAGAAGGAACTGTTGTAAATGTTCCACCAAAAGGCGGAAGAAAACATCCAGATCAAAAATTTGTTGAGGTAAATACACAAAATATTTTATTTATTGCAGGTGGTGCTTTTGATGGAATTGATAGAATAATATCAAAACGTTTGAACCGTCAAGCGATGGGTTACAATTCCTCAAAAAATTCAGATAATATCGACAAAGAGAACTTGTTACAATATATTATCCCAAAAGACATCAAAGATTTTGGGTTAATCCCGGAAATTATTGGTCGTTTACCCGTTTTAACACACATGGATCCACTTGACAGAGAAACATTACGTGCTATTTTGACGCAGCCAAAAAACGCATTGATCAAACAATATCAAAAATTGTTTTTAATGGATGAAGTTGCTTTTACGATTTCTGACGAAGCGTTAGATTTTATTGTCGATAAAGCTTTGGAATATAAACTTGGTGCTCGTGGATTGCGCTCTTTGTGCGAAGCAATCCTTACAGACGCAATGTATGAATTACCTAGTTCTGATGATAAAATATTAGAAATAGATAAGAGTTACGCCAAGGAAACATTGAATAAAAATTTATTGAAACGATTAGAAATTGCTTCTTAAAATAACAATCCAAATCTATTTTAGAAATCCCTCAAATGTAGATTATTTGAGGGATTTTTATATTTAAAAGAAACTTAAGAAGTAAATTTCAAATAACTAATTTCGAATTATTATAAATTCCGTAAACTTTCCCAATTATTTTTTCGTTCAAAAAAGCCGAATTTTTAGATTTAGACTTTATGTTTTCTTTAGTAAAAATCCATTTTTCATTTGCATTAAATAATGAGATATTCACAACTTGATTTTCGTTTATCGAATTTTCTGGAATTCCAAAAACCGATTTCCCAAAAGTCAATTTTTCGATGATTTTTTCTAAATTTAAGATTGTCATTAAACTTCCAAAAGCAGATTCTAGTCCAATTGTTCCATTTTTCGCCAAATCGAATTCCATTTTTTTATGTTCAATATCAACAGGATTGTGATCCGAAGTTATCATATCAATCGTATTGTCTAAAATTCCTTCAATTAATGCTTTTCGATCCATTTCGGTTCTTAATGGCGGCGAAACTTTGAATCTTGTATCAAAATTATCAAGTTTTTCGTCAGTCATAACCAAATGATGCACGGCAACCGAACATGTTATTTGCAAACCTTTTGCTTTTGCTTCTCGAATTAATTCCACCGATTTTGCTGTCGAAATGGTTGGAATATGCAATTTTCCGCCAGTATATTCCAATAAAAATAAGTTTCTTGCGATTTGCAATTCTTCGGCTAAATTCGGAATTCCTTTCAAACCTAAACGTGTCGAAACAATTCCTTCATTGGCAATTCCGTTTCCTTTTAAGTTTTCATCTTGAGAAAAAGCAATAATTAATCCATCAAAATCTTGCACATATTGCAAAGCAATTTTCATTAAATTCGGGTTTTCGATACTTTTATTGTAATCCCCAAAAGCAATGGCTCCAGCATTTTTCATATCGAAAAGTTCTGCCATATCTTTTCCTTCGCTATTTTTTGTTAATGCTCCAATCGGAAATAAATAGGTTGCAAAGTCCAGAGATTTATTCTTTACAAAATTAATTTGCGATTGATTATCGATTATCGGGAACGAATTAGGTTGCAAACAAACTCCTGTAAATCCTGACTTTGCAGCAACATTTAAACCATTTGCAATTGTTTCACGATCTTCGAATCCTGGTTCGCCAAAACAAACACTTGTATCAAACCAACCTTGTGAAACGTATAAATTTTCGAGATTTATTTCTTGAAGATTTTCAGAATTTGAAATATTTGAACCAATTTTTTCGAATTTTCCATCAACAATTTTCAAATCCACAATTTGATTATGAAAATTACTTTTTAGGTCGATAATTTTGGCATTTCGGATAATTAGATTCATTTCACGAATTTTTGAATTAGCATTTCAAATATTAAAAACAGCAATGCCAAAATTAAGAAAATTTTCCAAACATTGTTATCGGTTCTATCAGAATGAATTTTATCGAAAACGCTTCCTACAGAATCTACAATTTTGAAATCTGAAACCGCATTTTCATTTACTAAATCCAAATTACTTTCGGTTCTGGCATAATTAAAACTGATGTTTTTTAATAATTTATCCTTAGAAAATGCTCCGAAATTCCCTGCAATTTCTGGATTATCATTAAAAGTCATTTTTACTTTTGAATTCAGTATTTGTTGTGTTGGCACAAATTTCGAATAATCATTTTTAATTTCTACAATTTCGTCTTTGCTTAATAATGCATCAATCAAAAACGGATTTTCGTCGCCAATTATCAAAGAATTTACGCCAGATTTCTGACTGTTTTGTGCCATTTTATAAAAAACTGGAACAATTAATGGTGAATTCTGAAAATTAGAATTTGTTTTATTAATTGCTGCCGAAAAAACATAAACTGATGAAAAAGCATTTTGCATCGAAACCAAAAATGGCGATTGATCTTCGTAACTCAAAATGGCTCCAGAATTACTTTTCATTACAAACGAATTTCGTGTGTTTGGATATTGAAAATTATCGATTTTTTTCTCGAAAACCGACGCAAATAATGGATTACTAAAATTGATTTTCGTGATTAATTTTTCGGTATTTATGGTATTCAAATATTGAATTGAACCAAAATTGGCTAACAAACCATTCATATTTGCAGCCGAACATTCTTGCGACGGAATCACAATTACGCTTCCGCCTTTTTGGACAAATGCTTTTAAAGTTGTTTGCAAAGCCTGAGGAATTTCTTTGAGTTCATTCAAAACAATTGAATCTTGTTTATCGATGGAATTATAATCTAAACTATTGATTTCGAAGTTTTTGAAATTGAATTCATCATTAGTATAAATTCTTGATAAAAATTCAGATTTTGTGCTTTCACCAATACCAAAAACATTGGTTTTTTCGGGTTTCGAAATACTGAAATACAACGAATTATCATACTCCAAACCTTTGTCTTGAATGTTTACAAAACCATGAAAATCGGCTTTTGGAATCGTGAAATTAATGATTTTAGTTTTTTGTTCGAAATTTACTAAAGTCTTGGCAACCAACTTATTTTGATTGTACAACGCAATTGGAATATTTTTGGAATAATCGCCATAATCGGATAATTTTACACCAATTTCATAAAAATTTTCCAGATTTTGACTGATGTAAACGCTATCAATTGAAACGTTATTTTTTTGTTCTGCCTTTGGAATTATAAAATACGTATTGTACTCTTTATTAATTGATTTAGTTTGTTTTTCTTCCAAACCAACTGCATCAGTTATGATTACAATATCTTTGTTAAACGCTGATTTTCTGGCTTTTATTTTCGCCATTAAATTGTCTAAAACAAATGGCATTGCAGAATATTTAAGATTTTGTAAATCTTTTTGCAGCGATTTAATGTCCGAATTCCAAAAAGTTTCGTTGTTTGTTAGTAACGAAAACTCCATGTTTTCTGGCGTTTCTTCTAAAAGTTCTTGAACGGCACGCTTTAGTAATTCGCCTTTTTGACCTTTGGCTTGCATCGAAAATGAATTGTCGAGAATAATATACATTTCGTTATTGGCATTTTTGTTGTCTTTCGACTTAAAAAAAGGTTGTGTAAATGCCAAAATCAAAAAAGTCAAAAGCAATAATCGAGTCGCCAAAAGCAACCATTTTTTGATTTTAGAACTTTTTCGGGTTTGAATAGATAGTTCTTTCAGAAACTGAACATTGGTAAAGTATTCTTTCTTGAAACGTCGCAATTGAAACAAATGAACAAGAATTGGAATAAGTAAAAGAAAAAGAAAATAAAGTATTTCGGGGTGTTTGAATTGCATTATTTCAATCTAAATAAAATATTTAAGGACATAATTTTTAAACCAGTTTAGAGAATCATTTTCATTCACATGAAGTGTCAAATATTTTCCAGAATCTATTTTCAGCAATTAACTTATATTTTTCATCCGAATTATCATAAAGATAAGATTTATCACAAATTTCAATTGCAGGAAAAAGGTTATTAAGTGTTTTGGGGTATCGTTCAGTTATTTTAAAATGATTAACATTGTGTCCTCCTTTTTTAACTCTGTTTTCAACCCTAGAGATATTAATTTCGGGCTCATCTATGCAAATAAAATAAAGGTAAGTTGAATAACCTTGGTTTTTTGCTTCTTGAATTTCTTCAAGTTTTGAAGAATGACTCATTACAGTTTCAAAACAAAAACTTTGTTTATTTTGAATTAATTTTTCTCTTAGGAACGAAGAAATTAAAGAACCTTCATATTTGCTTCCTTCGATCGAATAACTTCTAATATAATTTTCTTTACAACTTAAATAAATTTTGTGATTTTCTTCTTCTGATTTTTTTAATAAAGATTTTGCATTATCATTTTTTAAAAAAGCATCAAATTCATATTCAGAAACTTTTAAATTAAAAAAATCAAGATTTATAATTTTTTTTGTTTCTAATGTTTTTTCAATGTAATCTGCATTTATAAAATGACCCGTATTATAATTTAGTGAGAATTCTTCAAAAAGAGTGCTTTTACCTGAACCATTTGGACTAGCAAAAACTCTAAGTCTTTTTTTTATTTTCGACATAAAACAGTTCCTTTTTTTAGTCCGTTTTTTGATGTTGTTTTTTCTATTTTTCTTAAAAATTTTATTTCCCCTGTCGAGGATTTTTCAATCAAATTGTTTTTCGAAATTATTTTAATCGTCAAGCCAAGAAGTCTAGATTCTCTGACCGCTACACTTGCACTTTTTCTGGCAGATAATTTTAAGATTTCAAATTCATTTTTTTCAGAAATCAAAGATTTAGTTTTTCTTTTTAGTGTTTTATTTTCCACTTTACAAATTTTTGAATAATATTATTTTAATCTATTTTTTTGATTTTAAAAACATTAACAAATATAAGAAATAAAATTTGAGATTTTATTTTTTATCCTTCCGTTTTTTATCACGAGTTTTCAAAATATTTCTATTTACCGAACTCGAAACTTTTTTCTTGGTTTTTGACGGTCCACCAAGATTGACTTTTTTGTTTTTGGCAGATTTTTCATGAAATGCGCCGTCGCCTTCCAATTTTTTATTTTTTAATAAAAATTTTACCACTTGTTTTTCTTTTTCTGGACCTATTAATA
>JAYUFL010000206.1:0-8684 GCA_043738745.1 Bacteroidota bacterium | reverse complement strand
AAATTAATCGTCTTAGAATACTAAAATCATCTAAATATGTTAAAGATAAATACAAGTCGGATTTAGTTAAAATAGTTGATGCTTACAAAGAAAAAGGGTATCGCGATGCTAGAGTAATTTCAGATACAGTTGCCTACGACGATAAAAAGAAAAAACTTAAAATCGACATAAAAGTAGAAGAAGGTAAAAAATATTATTTTGGAAACATGAAGTTTATCGGAAACACTGTTTATTCCGATCGTGCTTTAACTTCCGTTCTAGGAATAAACAAAGGCGACACCTATAATGGAGTTTTGCTAGCAAAAAGAATCGCAGACAAATCGAAACCAGATGGTGATGATATAACAAACTTGTACCAAAACAATGGCTATTTATTTTCGAATATTAATCCAGTAGAAGTCCGAACTGCAAACGACTCGATAGATTTTGAGATTCGAGTTACCGAAGGACCGATTGCATATTTCAATAAAATTTCGGTTTCTGGAAACGATAAAACAAACGACGAAGTTATTTATCGCGAATTACGAACCAAACCTGGACAAAAATATAGCAAAGAAGAATTAGTTAGAACAATCCGTGAAATCGGACAACTTGGTTTTTTTGATCCAGAATCCATAAAACCAGATTTTAAAAATGTAGATGCTGCAGCAGGAACAGTAGATATTGATTACAAATTAGTCGAAAAAGGAGCTAGCCAAATCGAACTTCAAGGTGGATATGGGGGAAGTGGATTTATAGGAACTCTTGGACTATCGTTCAACAATTTTTCCATGCACAATTTGTTTAAAAAAGAAGCCTACAAACCTTTGCCGATGGGCGATGGTCAAAAAGTTTCATTACGATTACAAGCCAGTTCGTATTATCAAACCTATAGTTTATCATTTTCAGAACCATGGTTTGGAGGTAAAAAACCTGTTCAATTTAGTACTTCGCTATCCGAAAGTAAGCAGTTTTTATATACGGGAGGAGCAACCGCCGACAAGAGTAAAAGTTTTAATATAACATCGCTTTCTGTAGGAATCGCTAAAAGATTAACTGTTCCAGACGACTTTTTTGTACTATCACACACAATTTCTTTGCAATATTATGCGTTAAACAATTACAATACAGGATTGTTTACTTTCGGAAACGGAAATTCTCGAAATTTAGCCTACACAATTGGATTGAGTAGAAATAACAAAGGTTTAAATCCAGTATTTCCAACCTATGGTTCTGAATTTAGTGTTACAGCAAAATTTACATTACCTTACTCATTGTTTAATGGTCTTAATTATGGTGATTTACAAAATCAACAAGCCTACAAGAAAACAAATGAAGGAACTGGTTTTTATGGTGTTGACGGTAATTACATCGCAACAGGCGATTACGTAAAAACAACAACTGTGTTGCAGAGCGGATCATTAGCTAGCGGATATGTAAAAACGGCTGACTACACAACTGCCGATGCCGATAGAGGAAAAGTAGATCAGAAGAAATTTAGTTGGTTGGAATACTACAAAGTAAAATTTAAAGCCGAAACGTTTTCTAAAATTTATGACAAATTAGTTCTTAGGACTATTGGAGAATTTGGTTTTCTAGGAGCCTACAACCAATCCCGAGGATTGGTTCCTTTCGAACGTTTTTACGTTGGTGGCGATGGGTTAGCAAATTATGCTTTAGATGGTAGAGAAGTTGTAGGACTGCGTGGTTATCCAAATCAATCGCTCTCGTCATCGGATGGAGGAACCATTTATAATAAATTTTCGTTGGAATTACGTTATCCGTTAACCTTAAAACCATCTGCATCGATATACATGCTTACGTTTCTTGAAGCCGGAAATTCGTATTCTAATTTCAAAGAATATAACCCATTTGTTTTATATCGTTCGGCTGGAGTTGGTTTAAGAATATTTATGCCCGCATTTGGTTTACTAGGAATTGATTTTGGACATGGTTTCGATGCGCTTCCAACAGAATCGAAAGCACATGGTTGGGAAACACATTTTATTATTGGACAACAATTCTAAAAAAATGAGTATTTTTATAATTAAATAAATCATTATGAAAAAACAATTTATAATTCTAATCCTTATTTTCGGCACATCTATTGTATCACAAGCCCAAAAAACTGTGCGTATAGGTTATATTGATATGGAATATATTTTACAAAATGTACCCGATTATACCGATGCAAAAAACCAATTAGAAGATAAGGCACAAAAATGGAAACAAGAAATTGAAGTGAAAAAAAATGAAATAACAAAACTTCAAGAAGCATTAAATTCCGAAAAAGTATTACTGACAAAAGAATTAATAGAAGAAAGAGAACAAGAAATAAAGTTTCAGCAAACCGAACTCGAAGAAAATATTCAAAAACGATTTGGTCCAAATGGCGATGTAGTTGTTCAAAAAACAATGCTTGTAAAACCGATTCAAGATCAAGTTTTTACAGCCGTGCAAGACATTGCCGAAGCAAAAAGATACGATTTTATTTTTGATAAATCCTCCGACCTAACCATGATTTTTTCGGCAAAAAGATTTGACATTAGTGATCAAGTAGTTAGGGTCATAACACGTTCTACAAAAAGAGAACAAATGACAAAAAAACAATTAAAAGATCAAGATGCTAAAGAAAAAGCATTAGAGGCAATTGAAGAAAACCCAGCGCTAACAGAAAGACAAAAAATTCTCGAAGAAAGGAAATTAGCAAGAGAAAAACTTATCTCAGACAAAAATTTGGCCGCCGAAGAACGAAAAAAAGAATACGATGCGCAACGACAAAAAATAATTGACGATAGAGTCGCTAAAAAAAATGGCACGATTCCTGCTAATGATAAAAAAGCAGAATCAAACAATGATAAAAATACTACATCAACAATATCTAATGATAAGCAGAAATTAGCAATAGATAAACAAACCGAACGCGAACAAGCCTACGAAGAAAGGAAAAAAGCACTCGAAGACAAGAAAGCAAAAATTTTAGCCGACAGAGAGGCAGTAAAAAAATTAAGAGAAGAAGAAAAATTAAAAAAGAATTAAAAATAATAAATAACCCAATAAACAATTAATATTTACAAAATCATGAAACAAGTTAAAACATTACTTATTGCTGCAACATTTCTTTTTGGAGCAAATCAAACTATTAATGCACAAGCCAAGGTTGCACATGTTGACGTAAACGAAGTTATGTCCAAAATGCCTGCCATGCTAGATGCTCAAAAACAATTGCAACAAGTTGGTAAAACATATGAAGATGCATTCAAAACAATGACAACTGAATACCAAACAAAATTGGCGCAGTACGATAAAGAAGCAGCAACTGCTGGCGAAAAAGTTAACGAAGACAGAGCCAAAGAAGTACAAGATATGCAAAAAAGAATTACTGATTATAGAGAAAATGCTCAAAAAGAATTGCAAACTAAAGAATCAGATCTTACAAAACCGTTAATCGAAAAAGTTAAATTGTCTATTCAAAAAGTTGCAAAACTAAAAGGATATCAATATGTCCTAAACTCTGAAGGTCTTTTGGTTGCTGAAGGTCCAAATTTAACTGATGATATTAAAAAAGATTTAGGTTTTTCTGGAGTTGCTACTCCTGTAATGCCTGCAAAAACAAAATAAAACTTCTAATTTTAAAAAAAACTGCTCAAATCTAAATGTTAGATTTGAGCAGTTTTTTTATATTTGTATTTATGATAAACAACAAACCAATAGGTTTATTCGATTCTGGCATTGGTGGAACATCGATTTGGTCAGCGATTAATAATTTGTTGCCAAACGAAGAGACTATTTATCTTGCTGATAGTAAAAATGCTCCTTACGGAAAAAAAACAAAAGACGAAATTATTGAATTGTGTTATAAAAATACAGAGTTTTTATTAAATCAAAATTGTAAACTCATTGTAGTAGCGTGCAATACGGCTACTACAAATGCAATTGTCGAACTACGATTAAAATACAAAATTCCATTTATTGGAATTGAACCCGCCATAAAACCCGCAGCAAATAACTCAAAAACTCAAACGGTTGGCATTCTTGCAACACAAGGAACCTTGAACAGCGAATTGTTTAATAAAAATTTAGAACAATTTCACGAAACAAAAATAATCGAACAAATTGGTCATGGCTTAGTAGAATTGATAGAAAACGGGGAAATAAATTCTGCAAAAACAAATCAATTACTGCAAAATTATTTACAACCTATGATAGACCAAAATATTGATTATTTGGTTTTAGGATGTAGCCACTACCCTTATCTGATCTCACAAATAGAGAATATTTTACCAAAAAGCATAAAAATAATCGACTCTGGCGAAGCAGTAGCTAAACAAACAAAAATTGTATTAGAAACAACGATTGGTTTAAATGAAACTAAAATCAAAAAAAAACCACTTTTTTATTCTAACACAAGCACAAAAGTATTATCAGAAATACTCGAAAACAAATATGCAGTAATTTATAAAGATTTTTAAAAAATTATTTCAACCAACCAGAATACATTACATAATTTGTTGAAATCCTTTCGATTTCACCAGCAAAATCGGACTGATCAATATCTTTTACTTTTTTGGCAGGAACTCCAGCCCAAATACTACCCGACTCAATTATAGTGTTTTGAGTAACAACTGCACCAGCAGCAATAATCGAGTTAGTTTTTACTATGCAATTATCCATTACAATTGCTCCCATACCAATCAAAACATTGTCCTCGATTTCGCAACCATGCACAATTGCATTATGACCAACAGAAACATTATTGCCGATTTTGGTCGGATGCTTTTGATACGTACAATGAATGACAGCACCATCCTGAATGTTAACTTTACTACCAATTTCTATTCGATTAACATCACCACGAATAACAGCATTAAACCAAACACTACAATTTTTTCCAAACACAACATCTCCAATTATTGTAGCGTTTTCGGCAACATAGCAATCTTTGGGAATTTGAGGTGTTTTTCCGTTTATAGTTTTTATTAGCATAACCTAAGATAAGTTTTATTAATTAATAATATTATGAAATAATTATCTAGTTAACTGCTGGGCAATTGCAGTGATATTTTTCTTTTTTGCAAAACAAATTAGCACCTAATGTAATTTGATGAAAACCTCCTCCTGAAAAATTTACACTTGTTGTAAGATATGAAAAAGTATAAGCAAACATATATTGGTTGTAATTAACTCCAAATATTGGGGTTATATATTGCAGTTTTTGAGCCTCAACATAACTTCCATTTAAATATTGCGCCCCATCTAAACTTCTTCTATAAGATAATCCTCCCCAAATTTTACCGAAATCTAATGTTTTATAAAGTTTTAAATTAAGATCGAACGTTTTTTCCTTTGTTGAATTTACATATTGAAACATTACGGATGGTTCGATCATTAGTTTTGTATCGTTGCCAAAAGTATAACCTGTGTTAAAAATAAAACGCTTCAAATCTACAGGTTCGTATAACGTATATAGTTTTCGTTCCGAACCCAAAACGTTTTTTAATGTTAAATGAGCATAAAAATTTAAATAATTATATGATGTTCCTAAATCGACATTAAAATAGGATGCGCTTTGAACTATTGTTCCGTAAACAATTGGGTCGAATCCTGTTTTATAGAAATCGGATTCATCTATTTGGCTTTGACTAAAGCCAATATTTACACCAAACGATAACTGATTTAAATCAATAACATCTCTAGAAAACATTAAATGATGTGCATACGATAGTTTTGCTCCTTTTTGAGAATGGTATCCGTTTTTATCGTTAAACAATATTATCCCAACTCCTTCGTGATCGCCAACACTGGTATTATAACTTACCGTTTGTAATGCAGGAGCGTCGGTCTGAACAAACCATTGTTGTCTAACTGTTAGTCTAAGTTTTGCACAACTCGCAGCACCAGCCATAGATGGATGTAATAGATAGTAGTTATCTGATAAATAATCCGAATAAACTGGTAAAACTTCTTGCGCAAACGAAAATTTAAGCACAAATAATAGAATAATTATAAAAATTTTTTTGAAATTCATTTTAACTTTTTAATAAAAATTACACATAATTTGTTTGTCTCATGTACCGCAATCAACAATAGGATAATGTAAATAAAACAAATTATTTTTTGAAAATTGATTTATTTAACTTATTTCCAATAACCGTCAAATATATAAAATTTTGTGTTAGTTGTTTATCTAATCTTACAATATTTAAGGTAAATTTCTGTTAAAGTATACAAAGATTAGTAACTTTTTTATACAAAGTTATAAGGCAACGAAGTTTGTAATTAGGCTTATAACTAAAGGGGTTTATACTCATAAATTACAGGAATGTTCGAAATAAAATATTCTAGGTTTTCGTCTAATTTAGGTTTGTTTACAAAATTTCCGTTATCATCAAAATAGCTCATAAATTCATCTTGCGAGGAATCGTAATCAGGATGTTGCCAATCATAGAAAATTGGTTTTGTATATTGAGGGGTTTTATAAGCCATCGAAAATAAAAACCCCGAAATTAATCCTGCCAAATGTCCTTCCCAAGAAATAGAGTTATCACCAGACGGGAAAACATACCAAATAATTCCGCCATACAAAACAATAACAGTTAATGAAAGTGCTACCAAACGGTAGTATTGAGTCTGAATTCCTTTAAAAAAAATAAAACTTACCAAAACATAAATCAAACTACTGGCTCCAATATGATAATTTTCTCTACCAATTATCCAAGTTATAAACCCCGAAAGTAAAATTCCATATCCAATAACTGCTACTGATTGTTTTCTGTAAAAAAACCGAAGTGCTGCCAATAATATCAAAAGTGGAATAGAATTGTTGAACAAATGTTCTAAATTTGCATGTAAAAAAGGGCTAAAAACAATGCCTTGTAAACCCGAAAATGTTCGAGGCAAAATCCCATGTTCCGAAAAATCAAAACCAAATCGAATTTCTATCCAGAAAACAAACCACAAAAAAAGCACAAAAAAAAGTGGCAATGCTACGACCGAATTCGTGAATTTAAAATTTTCATCCATGATTAAATATACTACAAAAAGTAAGTCAAATATGAATCCAAAAAATATTTTATGAAAAAATGTCATGGAATTCAATTGAAAATACATGTTTATAAACATTTAAAAGTTATAATGTCATAAATTTAAATCATAAATAAATTTTAAGTTTTTTCCTGAAAATAATTAAATAAAAAAATGGAAGCACCACTTGCCGAGCGCATTAGACCGCAAAAACTCGAAGATTATATTAGTCAATTGCATTTGGTTGGGCCAAACGGTTCGTTGACGCAGCAAATGGTAAAAGGAATTATTCCGAGTCTAATTTTTTGGGGCGCACCAGGAACCGGTAAAACAACTTTGGCACAGATTATTGCACAGGAATCCAAACGACCATTTTATGTGTTGAGTGCCATAAATTCTGGTGTAAAAGACATTCGAGATGTGATTGACAAAGCCAAGCAAAGTGGGGGAATGTTCACAACTCGAAACCCAATTTTATTTATCGATGAGATTCACCGTTTTAGCAAATCGCAACAAGATTCGCTTTTGGCTGCAGTAGAAAAAGGCTGGATTACGCTCATTGGCGCAACGACAGAAAATCCAAGTTTTGAAGTTATCCCCGCCTTGTTATCGCGTTGTCAGGTGTATGTTTTAAATGCTTTTTCGAAAGACGATTTACTCGAATTGTTAGATCGTGCTATGAAAACGGATGTTTTTTTGAAGACCAAGAAAATAAAACTCAAAGAAACCGAAGCGCTTTTGCGACTTTCGGGTGGCGATGGACGAAAATTACTAAATATATTTGAGTTAGTCGTAAATGCTTCTTCAACCGATAAAATTGAAATTACAAATAAAATTGTGCTTCATTTGGTTCAAGAAAATACGGTTTTGTATGACAAAACAGGTGAAAAACATTATGATATTGTCTCGGCATTTATAAAATCTATTCGTGGAAGCGACCCAAATGGTGCTGTATATTGGCTTGCTCGAATGATTGAAGGCGGCGAAGACGTGAAGTTTATTGCACGACGAATGCTAATTTTATCGAGCGAAGATATTGGAAATGCAAATCCAACTGCCTTTGTGATGGCAAATAGCACGTTTCAGGCAGTTTCAACAATTGGTTATCCCGAAAGTCGTATTGTTTTGAGCCAATGCGCTATTTATTTGGCAACTTCGCCCAAGAGTAATGCCAGTTATTTGGCTATTGGAAGTGCGCAGCAAGTTGTGAAACAAACGGGCGATTTGTCGGTTCCAATTCATTTGCGAAACGCTCCAACTAAACTAATGAAGGAATTGGGCTATGGCGACGAATACAAATATGCTCACAATTTCGATAATAATTTTGCTGACCAAGAGTTTTTGCCTTCAGAGATTTCTGAAACTATTTTTTATGACCCAGGAAATAATTCTAGAGAAATTTCAACACGTGAATTTTTGAGAAATCGCTGGAAAGGGAAATATGGATATTAGAAAGTTAAAATTAATTATAATTTTAGTTCTATCTTTTCAGAAAAAAAAATATCATTTTTGTAATATTCAAAAAACCAGTTTTCGTGTTTTTTAATCAAAATCCCGTTTTTATCAAAACTTTGAGCAATGAATAAATCTTTTGTTGATGTTTCTAAAATTTTAAGGAAAATTTGACCGCTTTTATCTAAAATAGTATACCCGTTTGGAATCAAAGTAGTTGAGTATGTATT
>JAYUFL010000205.1:0-3143 GCA_043738745.1 Bacteroidota bacterium | reverse complement strand
ATTTGGTTAGCCAAATGTATAAATTAAAGACTGAACTTCCAAGTACAAAACCAACTTTAAAGTTTGCCTAAAACCCCAATTGCGCCAAACCGCTGTTGCCAGAAGTGCTTTTATTTATTCACCTTGGCTATCGTACAATTCTTCAAAAAAATTCAATTTAGTTTTCAAATTTACGTCCATATTTTTGTTGAAATATGCTACTTTTATTCTTTTTCTATTGTTTTCTAAAAGTTTATATTCCATATTTTCTTTCCATTTATAGCGAACTGATTTAGCGTGAGTTTCTCTTTTTGGATTTCCTTCTGGATATAAAACTTTTCCTGCTTTAAGAACATTTTTGCCATAAACTGGGAATAATACTCCATTCGGCATAGAAAGTAAATTAATATTTAGAATTTCAAGGTTTACTTCTTCATATAAAATTGTTATGAAATATGTCAAACAAGGTTTTTTTGTACCATCTTCCAAAGTATAATAATGAGGTAAACAAGCCTCGTCATATATCTTTTCAATTCCGCTTACATCAAGTTTTCCGTTATAACTGTTTTGATTATTACCAACAAAAATATCACTTGTATAATCTCCAAGATTTCTTGTTTGAACTGTTTTCAAATCAATATGAATAAAAGCATCTTCAACTTCAAAAAACAAATCTGCACCGATAGGTGCAGAATTTGGTTGCCCAATTCCTTTTCCGTTTAGTAATGCATAAACAATTCTTTCAGCTCCAGTTGCAAAATCTGAAATTCCTTTTCCTTCTTCAGTTGGGTTCCATTTTGGAAACCAATCATTCTTTATTTTATATTTTGTTCTAAAACCAAATAATAAATCTTTTTCGGCAAACCTCAAAAAATGGTAGTATTTATTCAAATACTCTTTCTCTAATTCCTCTATTCTCTTTAATTCTGCTTGGTTGCCATTGTTCTGTTTGCTCATAATATTCTAATTGTTCTTTTATTACTTCTGCTATTTTTTTACCCAATAAAACTGGAACTGCATTTCCAATTTGTTTATACATATTTCCTAAACTTCCAGTAAATACGAAATCATCAGGGAAAGTTTGAAATATTGCACATTCTCGAACTGACATTCTTCTTTCACGATTTGGATGAATTTCTGGTCCAGTTGCAGTAATTGTGTCGCTTGGTGTTTCCCAATTATTTATTCTCAATGATTGCTCAAACGAAATTGGTTTTAATTCAAGTTCAGTTACTGCTTTGTCGAATTTATCATCAAAACCTAATATTTTTTTTAATTCCCACCAATCTTTTGGATTTGGTATACTTCCTGAACCATTATCTTTTCTGAACCAATGTCCCGCTGTGTGAGCGTAACCAAAATGTTCATCAACTTTTTTAGTACTCCAACCACTTTTTTCTCGCCAGTCTTTCAAATAATCGCAAATATCGAATTGGCTTACTTTATGTTTTCTTCCCCAAAATGTATCGTGTACATTTGTTCTTGCAATATGATTATGAATTATTTTCCCTTCAAGTTCAAAAGATTTTTCTCTTGGTCTAACGTTGAGTAAATGACTAACTACATCTTTTACTGCAACATAAGGTTTTGTTGTATTGCTAAATAAATCATTTGCTAATCCGTGAGTTTTTGTTGGAAAAAGGTTTTCTAAACCTAATCTGTTTCCAATAATTACAACTCTTTCTCTATTCTGTGGAACTCCATAATCAGATGCTTTCAAAACTCGATAATCTACATTATATCCTAATGCTTTGAAATCCTCCAAAATCATTTCAAAAACTTTACCTTTTTGCATAGAAAGTAATCCTTTCACATTTTCTGCTACAAAAAACTTTGGTTTTTTGTCGGAAATTAAGCGAAGTAATTCTTTGTATAAAAAATTTCTTTCGTCTTCCATACTTCGTTTTGAGTTGGCAATCGAAAAGCCTTGACAAGGAAATCCACCAAGCAAAATATCAAAGTTGTTTGGAATTTGTTCGCTTGGAATTTTGGTAATGTCTCCGTAAACTATATGATCGCCGATATTATTTTTATAAGTTTGTACTGCTTCCTTAAAAAAGTCGTTCGCCCAAATCACTTCAAAACCTGCTTGAATAAAGCCAAGGTCTAAACCTCCACAACCCGAAAACAAACTCGCTATTTTAAATTTTTCAGCCATATTTTTTTAAATAATTTTACTTTGGTAAAACTACAAAATATTTTTCATATTTCAATTTTGTCGGTTTCGCGAGCATTTCTGGCAACGTCTCGTGGCTTGGCGTCAGTTGGGGATTTGGTAAGCCAAATGTATAAATTAAAGACTGAACTTCCAAGTACAAAATCAACTTTAAAGTTAGCCTAAAACCCCAATTGCGCCAAACCGCTGTTGTGTGCTGTTTTATTTTTCAGTCTTTATAATTGGAGTTAATTTTTCTTTAATTTTATTATATTCTTCAAGTGTCATCATTTCTAAATCAAGTAAATCTTTTGATTCTTTTAATTTTTTTATAGCCTCTTCTCTTGTCATTCCCCTGTTCGGATTTACAATTTCACCATTTTTAAATGTTTCAATTAGACTTCTTATATTTCCATATTTGCCCATTGCAACATTTGTTCCGTCACTTTTGGTAAAGTTTACTACAATCGTATATGTTTTACTATTTTTAAACATTATCATTTCATCAACTATTATTTCTTTATCCTTCCAGTTAGAGGATAAAGCAACTCCCGACATAGCACCAAATACAGAATATTTATCTACAAAAACATAAGTAAAGTCAATACTTGTATTCGCAACTTTCATTCCGTTGTAAATATTATGATTTACATTTACAGGATTTGAAGGCTGACCAACAATTAGTTTACTCCCTTTCGTTATTATTGTTTTATCTTCTAATACTATTGTTCCAATATCTATTCTATTTTTATACTCTGTTAAATCTTCAATTTTGAAGTTTTCTATTTTTAACGTATCAATTGTATTCTTTTTTTGTGAATATAAATTTAGATTGAAAATTATTGCGATTGCAATTAAAAGGATTTTTTTTGACATAATAATTTATTTAATGGTTAAGATTTATTTTTATTTTTTTTTTTATTGTTCTGTTTTCTGTCGCTCGAAAATAGCACACAACGTCTCGTGGCTTGGCGTCAGTTGGGGATTTGGTTAGCCAAATGTATAAATT
>JAYUFL010000204.1:0-3145 GCA_043738745.1 Bacteroidota bacterium | reverse complement strand
TTTCTCAAATAGAAGCATCTAATCAGTTTCAAAAGCATTTATCAGTAGTCTTTGAAAGTGATAAAAATGATATTCAATGTTCAATGTTTAAACTTTATAAAAAAGTTGACATTCCAATTATAAATAAACTTTCTAAAATAAAGGAATTGTTGGATTGTGAAATCTATGATTTGGTTAAAAGAGAGGGCTAACGGTCGAGTGTTGCCGAAGTGGGGGATTTATAGCACAAAAGCCCATTAAAATAACCACTGTTGAACACAGTACAAATGTTCGTTAAATGCACGTCTGCCCCCATTTTGGCAACACTATGTTAGCGGTATGTGCTTATTGTCAAACGTAAATTAAAATTTAAAAACAATAATATGGCAAAGAAAAAAGAAGTAAAGTTTAAGGGTAAAATTGAACCCTTAACAGATTGTAAACCATTCTATATGGTAGTTGTGGAAGATAGCGTTTATCCATCAAAAATGAAACACGAAAAATACGAAGATGCTTTTCAAGAAATGTTGAGATTGTCAAAAAGGGAGAATAAAAAAGCATTCGTTTTAATTTCTGTTACACAAGTTGAGCAAATACCAAATGTCAAACAGTTCAATTTATAGCAGGGTGTTTGTTGGCATTACCGCTAACGTTTGACGGCTATACGATGGTTGGGAATGTACGCCTAAACTTTCGATTGATTACAGATTAAACCAAGTACAAAACAGATTTTAAATTAAACAATTAACCCAACTATTGTATAACCGTTGTTAGCAGTAGTTATAACACACAAGATTATTATGTACACAAAAGAACAATTAAAAGGATTAGGATTTGAAGAAGTAAAAGATGAAGAAACTGGAATTATTGATTTTGTAAATAAAGTTACAAGCAATGTTCATTTAGTTTTAAGTCCAATGACTGAGGAACTATTTATCTGGGTAATTGACGAAGATGCAGATGACAAAGATTTAGACGGAACGAAATTAATTATTGACACAACGGATTTAAAAGAGGCAATTTCTTTTTGCAGAATTATTGTTGGCGTAGATAGCGGTTTCTAATAATTACTGCTAACGGGCGCGCGCTTTGCGCAGTGTCCTAATTGCGCGAAAGCGCGTGTTAGGAGAAGGGCGCGCCCGTTAGGAAAAAGGTGTTCGCGCCTTTTTCCTAACGGCTGACGCTAACCGATGTTCAGGAAAAGTAAGGACTTAACTTTCGGATGATGACTAGACTTACAAACACAAAACAGTAATTAAATTAAACCTAAAGCCTGAATAGCGGTTAACGTATGTTATCACTTCGGCTTTTAAAATCACAAATTATGAAAAATATTAGCTTTGAAAAACCAACATTATTTAAAAACTTCAAAAAACAAGTGACGTTTCACGTTGTAAATTTTTGTTACGTTTTTCCACAAAAAATTGATACTTGGAATATGAAACATAAAAAAAGTACAATGTATTGCTTTTTATGGTTTAGACTAATATTTCATTATGGTATTACCAAAAACACTTTTGAAGCGGTTTATACTGTCCCGCAAGCTGAGTGATAACGCCTGATGATAGTGGCTGTTTGCTACTACACAAGCTGAATCGAAGGACAAAACGTCTGCAAATTGCTCTTATCATATGTTAGCAGGCGTTGTGGATTATTAACTAAAAAAGTTGTTATGAAATTAGATAAAAAACTATGTGAAATTAAAATTTGTAAATTCAAAGATATACGTCATATTTTTGAAGAGTTCCATTACAAAAAAGGCAATATGGGTGGGGGAATAAGTATTTGTTTTGGAATGTTTATGGATGGGAATTTAGTAGGTGGAAGCGTGCTAGGAAAGCCAAGGCACGAGAAGAAATATAAAAACTGCATTGATATTAGGAGAATGGCTTGTTTAGACAGCTCTCCTTGTAATAGTGAAAGTTACTTTTTAGGGCAAATTATAAAATACATTACTTGCAATACCGATTATAATTTTGTTTTATCTTATAGCGATATGACTGTAGGACATAGCGGAACAATTTACAAAGCATCAAACTTTAAAGAAATAGGATTTACCACACCAACAAAATTTGTAGATTGGAATGGTAAAATATACCACCCAAGAAGTTTGACTATTGACAGGGATTATTCATATAAAATGAGGGAAGCTGTGAAAACAGGCGAAGCAATAATAAAAACAGGGCTTCCAAAGAGAATATGGATATATGAGATAAATAAAAAACTCAGAAACAAAAAATGTATTATGAGAGATATACACGCATTGCAAGAAACGTTATTTTGAAAACTAAACGAGCAATGCCTGCTAACGTTTCGCGGCTTCATGAAGTGGCGATAAACCAAGACCAAGCCTTTACAAATATACACTAACTTTTAAATTAAAAAATTATGTTTTCAGATACATCCTAAACCTCGCCATTTCTTGAAACCGCTGTTGGCAAATCGGTTTTTTATAATGGTTTTTTAAATTGTTCTTTTATGTCTGATATTATTTGGTTTGAAACTAAAGATAATTGTAAACCGACAATAATTAATAATCCTCCTAATAGAGTAAAGTTAGTTTTGTCTGCAATTTTTTTAGGAAGTTCCATTAATGTTTCAACATTGATATTTTCAGCATTAGGTTCTACTTTTATTTCCATAATTTGCGAAATTCCTAAAATTATAATTCCGCCAATTAATATTAAACTGCCAATTAAACGTATTGAACCTGAGACATTTTCGCTCGTTTTTATTTCATCACTCATTATTATAAACTTTAAAAAATTAAATTATTATGTCACAAAATCAATTAAACCAAGAATTAACTGAAAAAGAAAAACAAGAACAATTTGATAAACACGTTAAAGATGTTTTATCTACTATGAAAGGACTTCCTTTTGATTATGTAATAATGGTTTTTAAAACTGCTATTACAAAAGCTCAATCTTTGGCTATTATTCCTGATTAATTTCTAATTTCCTTAAAATTTCATCTATGGATAAAGCAGCGACAATTGGTTCATCTAAATAATCTACGACTATTCTTGAGCTTGTTTTTATGTTAGGATTTTCACTTTTATCATTTTCTATTGATAAAATAGTTTTAGTAAATAGAATAGTTGTTCTTCCGCCTTGTTCCCAAATTAATGCTTCTTTCATTTTTTAAGTTTTAAGATTATTATTAA
>JAYUFL010000203.1:0-3155 GCA_043738745.1 Bacteroidota bacterium | reverse complement strand
AACCGATAGCAATTACCAAATAATCATATTGAAAATCGCCAATAGTTGTTGTTATTGTATTGCTTGATTCATCAATACTTAAAACTTCGGTTAGACGAATTTGAAGGTTTTTTTTGCCCTTAAAAACATTTCTAAGCGGAAAAGAAATACTCGAAGGTTCGAGTTGCGAAGTGGCAACCTGGTAGAATAAAGGTTGAAATTGGTGGTGGTTTATTTTATCAATAAGCAAAATATCAAAAAAGTTTTCGTCCAATTGACGCACCAATTGAATACCCGCGAAACCGCCACCAATCACAATTATTTTTTGTTTTGTTTGCATAATTTTAATTAGATTATTTAATGTTACATCTTTGTCAAAGTTTTGAACTTTGACAAAGATTATAGGAAATTCTAAAATTTTTCGAGAATAAAAAAAGCGAGATTTTATTCTCGCTTTTTACATTATCTCCCCAAATAATGTCCTACCTAAATAGATCTTTAATGTTGTTTCCGATTTCGTTCATATCTCGATTAAAATCGCTTTTAAATGTTTTCCATTCGGTTTCGTTGCCGTCGTAGTTGTTCAGTTTCGTTTTTAGTTCGTTGTTTTTGGCTTCGAGTTTTTCGATTCTTGTTCGATACAAACCGTCAAAAGTTTTTCCTGGTTTGTTCATTTGGACTTTCAAGTCGGCTATGCGTTTTTCGTTATCCAAAATTTTGGCTTGCGATTCGGCTTTGAATTTTAACCATTCGTTGGCATTGTCAACTTTGGTCTCTTGCAAATCTTGCTTTGCTTCGGTAACATTTTGTTTGGCTGCCGATTCTTTTTGGGCTGCCGTTTTGCAAGATGTAAAAATTGTTCCAGACAATATTGCTAGGATTACGATAGATTTTCTCATTTTTTCTTTACTTTAAATTATATTACAAAGTTGAGAATGTATTCAAGGAAAAGTATTATAGAATTTTAACAAATAGTTGCAACATTCATACTTTTGAAAAAAGGTTTAGAAGGTTTAAAAGTTAAGAAAGGTTTAGAAGATCGAAAGATATGAGTCTAAAAATTTTAAAAAAAATGGTACAATTGTTACATTGTACCATTCCTGAAATTAATAAAAAACAAGTGTTACTTTATTTTGAATTAATTTTAATCTTTCACAGATTTTAGATAATTTCCTTTAGAATCAAAAATTAAATCCATTCCGTTTACTTCGGCTTCGTAGGTTACAACGCCTTTGTTACTGGTCATTTTTGCTGCTTCTTTTATTTTTTTTCCTTTGTAATTGTCTGCAACATATTTTGCAATTGGTGCTGGAAGCGATGCTATTTTTATATTTTTTTCGTTTTCTATCAACAATCCGCTATCGTCGAAAGTCGCTGATTTTGTTTTTCCGTTTTCGGTAAATTCCGATTCGTATGTTGTGCCTTCTTTGCTCCATTTTACGTCCATTGCTTTTGGATGCGCTTTCATACAAGCGACTTTGATTGATGCTGGAACGTCTTTGGTTGCTACCGATTGTGCTTGACTTTGAATAAAAAATCCTAAAATTGCTGCTAATAAGAATACTTTTTTCATTTTGATTTTAATTTATTTGCGAAAGAGTTTTCGCTTTACAAAGTTGCAAATGTTTGTGATCTAGAAACTTATAGAATTATAATTTAATATTGCTATATTCATACTTTTGAAAAAAAGTTTAAAGGTTAAAGTTTTAGGTCTAATACGTGAGGGACGGAGGGGAAAATCATTTTTAGGTGATTTTTTTTTTCGTCTTAAAATATTGGAATGACTGCCCGACCACGCTGAAGTTTATGGAACCGTAGTCACGCCCAAAAATTTCAATGTCAAAAATCAATGTCAAAAATCAATGTCAAATTCAAAAATCAATTTCAAAATCTGAAATCTAAAATCAAAAATCCTTTATTGCTCCAGCAATTGTTTTGCCATAAACCAGAACAATCTAGTGGCATGTGTGGGTTTGGCAATGAGTTCGGAAAGTGTTATTAAGTTATTTACAAACAGTAGTTTATCGATATTTATGTTGTCGTTCTCGTTCAATTCGTGATACGCCATTGACCATGACGGAAAAACTCTATCCTTGGTTTCTGACTCTGCCAAAAGCATTACTTTGTTATGGCGATTGTCTTTTTTGATGCTGTTGTAAAGCGCATGTAATATGGATTTATCGCCTTCTAAAATTTGAATAAACTCGTTGTTATGAAACAAAAGACAGCCTGTAATTTCGTTTTTGGAATTGAAATTTCGTGCTGTTTTTAGAATCTTCTCTATGTCGCTGGCGTTGAGGTTGGGTTTGACAACGGAACGATAAATTAGTTCATACATTTTTATTTGGGGAATTTATGTTTATTCAATGGCGATTTCAAAAATCAACTTCAAAAATCAACTTCAAAAATCAATTTCAAAAACTTAAAATCTTCAATCTAAAATCAAATTACATTCTATCCATATACCAGTTCAATTCTTTTTCCATTTTTTGGTATTTAAAAATAGTACTGATGGCTTTTTGTAATCTTACAAATGCGGTTTCGCTTTTCACGACATAATCGAATGCTTTGTGGTGCATGCAACTTACAGCAACATCTATTTTGTCTTGCGAAGATAACATTATTACTGGGATTTCGGTGTTAAAATGCTTTATTTTATCTAGTGTTTCTAGACCATTCATAGCAGTTTGGTCTATTCCGTCCAAATGAAAATCGAGTATGACAACATCGGGATTTTTATGCAAATTTTCTATGCACAATTCGCCTGTTGCGAATGTTTCTATTTCGAAATCGCCGTGAGCAAGAAACTCGATTTCGAGAGATTTTAAGAAAACAGCATCGTCATCTACTAAGAATAATTTTATTTTATTTTCGTTTTGCACGGATATTATTTTTTTAAATTATTAAGTTCTATTTCGAGTTCCTCGCACGATTGTATGCAAACATCTTCGAGTTCGAGTACTAGTTTGTGAATTTCTTCGGTAATTTCTATTGTAAATGCATATTCTTGAATTCGTTTTGCAATTTCTTGAATGTTTGTACTTAACCCAACAATAGAGAAGGATGGAATCATTTTATGAACAGCAGATTGCAACATTTTCCAGTCTTTGTCTATTAAACTTTTTTTCATAGATTGTATGAGTGGCGGCGTTTGTACTAGATAAGCGTTTATTAAT
>JAYUFL010000202.1:0-23253 GCA_043738745.1 Bacteroidota bacterium | reverse complement strand
GTCGAAACGTTTCTGGAAAATCGATTCAAACGAGATTTAACACCAAAACTGGTATAAAAACCATTGTCTAAATAATAATCAAAATTATATCTAAAATTATCCCCAAGAATTAAATCTAAAGAAGCAACATCGTTTTTAAACAATGATTTTTTTCGTGTTAAATTCGCTAAAATTCCACTTTTATATAATCCATCGTAATGCAAACTAAATCGTAGAAAATTTTTGGTATCAATTTCTTTTAATTCTAAAAACAAATTATCTCTGTTTTTATCTGTTTTTTGAAGTTTATAATTGATATAACTAAAATTTTGAGTGGCGTTGATTTTATCGATTCCTGCACTTAAATCTTCATAACTAATTTTGCTATTTTCTTTAAAACCTAACTTTCCAATAACATAGGCCCTAGTATAGTTTTCCAAATCGTTCATCACAATATTTTTAATTTGAAGACTATCGTTAACAGGTTTTTGTTTTTGAATCGTTAGTGAATTATTGGAATTGGCATATTTCATAATTTCTGGTAAAAAATCATTGGCCGCTTTCTCTCCAAGTTTTATAATTTCTTGACCTTTATCGAATGAAATTACGCCGTATTGCGTCACATCTGGGCGAATATAAATATCGGTTAATTTAGATTTGCTTTTCATGTTTTCAATCATTTGCAAATTGGTAATTTGAACCAAAATTCGTGTGGCTTCTTTCAAATCATTACGTTTTTTTAAATCGTCCTGAACATCAACACCAATTACAATTTCTGCGCCCATTTCGCGCACTCTTTCAACAGGATAATTATTGCTGATGCCGCCATCTACAAGAATTTGCCCATCAATTTCGACTGGCGAAAAAAGAGTCGGAAAAGCAGAACTTGCCAAAATGGCTTGTGGCAAATACCCTTTATCGAGCAACACTTCTTTCCCAGTTTCGATATTGGTTGCAAAACAAGAAAATGGAATGGGTAATTTATTAAAATCTTTAATTTCACGAACATTTTGAAACAATTGGTTCAGCGAATTGTAGTTGTATAAACCTTTGGAAATTGCAATTGGAACACCAACCTTAAAATGATTGAATGGCAAAGCAATGGCATATAATTCGTCGTTTCGTTTTTCATAAAAATTCTTGGAAGTTCTTGGAATATAATCGTTCACCAAAGCGTCGAAATCAGTAACTTTAAATATAGAATCTATTTGAGTAGCGTTGTAGCCCGATGCATACAATCCGCCAACAACTGCGCCCATACTCGTACCAGCAATATAATCTATTTTTATTCCTGCTTTTTCTAGAACTTTTAAAACCCCAATATGTGCAAATCCTTTGGCACCGCCACCAGACAAAACTAGTCCAATTTTTTTGCGAGGTATTTCTTGCGAAAACGACTGAAAATTTAAGAAGCAAGAAGCAAGAAGCAAGATGTAAAAAAACATACCTTTTACATCTTGCTTCTTGCTTCTTGTTTCTCCTAAATAAATTCTACTCATCTTTGAATCTTATAAAATTCTATAATTTTTTTTGCTCTCGATAATCCCACAACGGCTTCGATGTCTTTTTCTGTGGCTAATTTAAGTCTTTTTACCGATTTGAAATGCTTAATTAACGTTTCCATAGTTTTTTCGCCAATGCCAGGAATATTATCCATCGACGAAACCAACGATGCTTTACTACGTTTATCTCGGTGAAACGTGATTCCGAATCGGTGCGCTTCGTTTCGCAATTGCTGAATAACTTTCAACGTTTCAGACTTTTTATCTAAATATAAAGGCACAGAATCACCAGGATAAAACAATTCTTCTAATCGTTTTGCGATGCCGATAATTGCAATTTTTCCTCGCAAATCTAGTTCGTCCATTATTTTCAATGCCGATGACAATTGACCTTTTCCGCCATCAATAATAATGAGGTTTGGCAAAGGCTGGTTTTCGTCCAACAAACGCTTGTATCTTCTATAAACAACCTCTTCCATACTGGCAAAATCGTTTGGACCTTCAACGGTTTTTATATTAAAATGTCTATAATCTTTTTTGCTTGGTTTTCCGTCTTTAAAAACCACGCAAGCCGCAACAGGATTGGTTCCTTGAATGTTCGAATTATCAAAACATTCTATATGTCGCGGTTCGACAGTTAACCGTAAATCTTTTTGCATTTGCGCCATAATTCGGTTCACGTGACGTTCTGGATCTAAAATTTGAAGTTGTTTCAATTGGTCTATTCTAAAAAATTTTGCATTTCGAATCGACAAATCTAATATTTGTTTTTTATCGCCAAGTTGCGGAATTGTTATTTTTAAATTTTCGCCAACTTCGACTTCAAATGGCACAATTATTTCTCGTGATAATAATTGAAAACGTTCTCGAAGTTCAATTATTGCCAATTCTAATAATTCTTGATCGGTTTCGTCGAGTTTTTTCTTGATTTCCATTGTGTGCGAACGAATAATCGAGCCGTGGGAAATTTGCAAGAAATTTACAAATGCTGCCGCTTCATCCGATACGATTGAAAAAACATCAATATTGGTGATTTTCGGATTGATAATAGTCGATCGAGATTGATAATTCTCTAATATTTCGATTTTTTCTTTGATTTTTTGGGCTTCCTCAAAGTGCATATTGGTTGCCAAATCGGTCATAACTCGCTTGAAATCTTTCATCGATTCTTTGAAATTTCCTTTCAAGATTTCTCGAATAGCATTTATCTGAATCTGATAATTCTCTAAACTTTCGTGTCCTTCGCATGGGCCTTTGCAATTGCCAATATGATATTCCAGACAAACTTTGAACTTGTAACTTTCGATGTTTTTTTTGGTCAAATCGAAATTGCAAGTTCGTAGCGGATACAATTCTTTAATTAAATCTAAAATTACCGAAACGGTTTTGAAACTTGTGTAAGGACCAAAATATTCCGAGCCATCTTTAATCATTTTTCGGGTTGGAAAAATTCTCGAAAAAGGTTCTTTCTTGATGCAAATCCAAGGATAGGTTTTGTCATCACGAAGCAAGACATTGTAGCGTGGTTGCAGGGTTTTTATGAGATTGTTTTCTAACAATAGGGCATCGGTTTCTGTCGGAACAACAATGTGTTTTATGGTCACAATTTTCTTGACCAAAACATTGGTTTTGGCGGTATCGTGAATTTTATTGAAATAAGATGAAACTCTTTTCTTTAAGTTTTTGGCTTTTCCGACATACAAAATCTTGTCTTCTTTGTCATAATACTGATATACGCCAGGATTATCTGGCAACGATTGTATTTGAAGTTGAAGGTTTTGGTTCATTTTTTTAGTCGCAGTTTTCAGTCTCAGTTTTCAGTCTCAGTAAAAACCGAAAACTGTGACTGCGACTGAAAACTAATTTCTACAAATTTACACATTTCAAATATTATTGCTACATTTAAAAATTAATTTTATCAAATGAAAAAATCTAACACAATATCTATACTTGGAGAAACAATTTTACTTGGCGAAAGCAAAACCATCGATATGGAAATTGCACGACTGCACACGACAACCAAACTTAAAATTCCAGTAATTATTGAACGTTCCAAGATTGATGGACCTGTTGTTTTGCTATCGGCTGGCATTCACGGCGACGAAATAAATGGTGTCGAAATTGTGCGACAAATTATTATCCAGAAAATAAATAAACCAAAAACTGGAACTATAATTTGTATTCCGATCGTAAACATGTTCGGTTTTGTAAACAAATCTCGTGAATTTCCTGATGGTCGCGACTTGAATCGGGTTTTTCCAGGAAGCAAAAATGGTTCGTTGGCAAGTAGATTTGCATTTCATATCCTTAAAGAAATCATGCCAGTGGTAGATTTTGCTGTCGATTTTCATGCTGGTGGCGCAAGTCGGTTCAACGCTCCACAAATTCGCTTGACGGCAAATAATCCCGAATTAAAAAAATTGGCAGATATTTTCGACGCTCCTTTTACATTATATTCTAAAAATATTGCTGGGTCTTTTAGAGGATCGTCAGAAAAACTGAATGTTAAGATGCTGCTTTTCGAAGGCGGGAAATCATTAGATATTAACAATCAAGTTGCTGTAGAAGGTGTAAACGGTGTAAAAAGATTGTTGAATTATTTAGGAATGCTTTCTGATAAACAAATTGTCGAAAACCAAAAAACTAAAACAATTTATATAGAAAAATCGGGTTGGTTGCGTGCAAAATGTTCTGGATTGTTTCACGATAATAACAAAATTGGTTGTTTTGTCGAAAAAGGAACGGTTTTGGGACTAATTACTGATCCTTTCGGAAAATTCGAGCAAAAAGTGAAAGCGCCAAACAATGGTTATGTGATTAACGCCAATCATTCGCCGATTGTTTATGAAGGCGATGCCATTTATCACATGTCGAATATTGTTGGTGACGGCGGAGAATGAGATTTTAGGCTAACGATTATAGATTTGTATGAATAAAAAAGAACTTCGCATAAAATATAAAAAATTAAGACAAAATTTATCTAAAAATGATGTTGACGAAATGTCAATTGCAATTGCAAACCAAGTTCTAAAAATGGATATTTGGTCAAAAACCTATTATCATATTTTTTTGCCAATTGAAACTCAAAAGGAAGTAAATACCGAATTTATTCTGCATTTATTACAAGGAAAAGACAAAGAAATTATAATCTCAAAATCGGATTTTGAAACTCGAGAAATGACTCATTTTTTGCTAACTGATAATACTAAAATCAATAAAAACCAATACAATATTCCAGAACCGATTGATGGAATTGAAGTTCCGGTTTCGAAAATAGATATTGTTTTTGTGCCGCTTTTGGCTTATGATAAAATAGGAAACCGAGTGGGTTATGGCAAAGGTTTTTATGATAAATTTTTATCGAATTGCAAATCCGAAACCATTAAAATTGGATTGAGTTTCTTTGAATCAGAAGAAATAATTTCAGATGTTTTTCAGAATGATATAGAATTAGATTATTGTGTAACACCAAATAAAATATATAGTTTCTAAATCTTAAAAAATAAACTACAATTTTTTGCTACTTTTGGAACATGTCATTTACCTATCCAAAAAACGAAAAACTCAAAAGCAAAACTACAATCGATTTACTTTTTTCAGAAGGAAAATCGGTTTCAAAATATCCGTTGCGTTTAGTTTTTACTCCAATTGATTTGCAAAACGGCGAAAAAATTAAAATAGGCGTTTCGGTTTCTAAAAAATATTTTAAACATGCTGTGGATAGAAATTATTTTAAACGCATTTTGCGAGAAACCTATCGTTTAAATAAACATTTGCTACTTGACAATTTAGATCGACCCTATGCGATTATGTTTTTCTATCAAACTAAAGATCGATTGAAATATGAAGAAATTCATGAGAAAACCATTCAAATTTTTCAGAAATTTCTTATTGCTACTAAAGAACTCAACTAAAGTATTTTGGTTAAGTTTATCAAGAAAAAATTAAACTTTAAACTTTTATTCTTATTTTCGTAGTTGGATTCTATTTTTTAAAAACTTATTTAAGAAAAAAACATCGAAAATGAATAAATTTCTCCAAAAACGATTCGTAATTCCAGTTATTGCAATTGCATTTTTTTGTATAGGATCAAGTTTTAGGGATGATTTTTTTGAAATCGCAAAACAACTCGAAATTTTTACGGATTTGTATCGAACTATAAACATGAATTATGTTGATGAGGTGAGTCCTTCGCAATTAATGGACAAATCCATAAAAAGTATGCTTGCCGATTTGGATCCATACACCAACTATTTTAACGAGGCCGATGTTGTAAAAGCAAGAATAAATCAGACTGGAGAATATACTGGAATCGGGGCTTTGATTTCTAGAAAAGAAGACAAAGCAATTGTGAAAGAAATTTACAAAGATTTTCCTGCCGATAAAGCAGGCCTGAAAGCAGGCGATGAAATCATTCAGATTGGTGATGTTCTTTTGTCGGATTATAAAGATGATGCATCGAACTTAATGAAAGGTTCAAAAAACACTAAAATTGATGTAAAGTTTTTGAGACAAGGAAAGCCTCAATCAACTCAAATTATTTTAGATGAAGTCGAAATAAAAGCAGTTCCATTTTACGGAAAAATAGATGATAAAACTGGCTATATTGTGCTGACAGGATTTAGCAAAAAAGCGTCGCAAGAAACCAAAGATGCTTTAGAATCCTTAAAAAAAGATGGTGCAGAAAAAATTATTCTCGATTTAAGAGGAAATCCAGGTGGTTTGCTTCAAGAAGCGGTAAATATTTGTGGCTTTTTTGTTCCAAAAGGCGAAGTTATTGTAACTACAAAATCTAAAGTCGAAAAATACAACACTGTTTACAAAACTTCTCAAAATCCAATCGATTTGAATATTCCATTGGTCGTAATTGTAGATGGACATAGCGCATCGGCATCGGAAATTGTATCGGGCGCATTACAAGATTTAGATCGTGCTGTGGTAGTTGGTAGCCGAAGTTTTGGAAAAGGGTTAGTACAGCGCTATATAGATTTAACTTATGGCAGCCAAGTTAAAGTTACCATTTCGCGTTATTTTACACCTTCTGGACGATGTATTCAGGCCTTAGATTATTGGCATAAAGATAAGAACGGTAAGGCAGTTCGAACTATTGCTGCAAATTATAATGTTTTTAAAACAAAAAAAGGAAGAACCGTTTATGATGGCGGAGGCATACAGCCCGACGTGGAAATGATTGAATCTAAACAAAGTACAATTACCGATGCTTTGATTAAAAACGATGGAATATTTAATTTTGTAACGGAATACTATTATAAAAATCAAACTCTTGGCAATAAAAAACCAACAATTTCAGATACTGATTTTATTAGTTTCAAAACCTTTCTGAAAAAATCTGATTTTAGTTTCAATACCGAAACTGAACTTTCATTGAAAAATACTTTGGAAGCAGCCAAAAAAGAAAAAATTGACGAAAATATTATTTTAGAATATCAGAATTTGCTTTCGGCAGTTCAAAAAAGCGAAGATAAATTGTTAGATAAATACAAAGAAGAGATAAAAAAAATAATTCTCGAAGACATTATTACACGCTATCAATATAAGCAAGGATTATATCAATTTCGAACAAAAAATAATTCGGAAATTAAAAAAGCGACCGCAATTTTAGAAAATCAAGAAGAATATAAAAAAATATTACTGCAATGATTCGAGTTTTGAAATTTTTACCGATACTTATTTTCGGATTTCTTCAAGCACAAAAAGAGGTTATCTCATCGGTTTATTTCGAATTCGACAAATTTAATTTAGACGAAAAACAAGGAAATGCAATAATTGATTTTATAAAAAAAACAGACTCTTCTAGAATAGAAAATATCGAAATATTTGGCTATACCGACGATATTGGTAAAGAAGATTACAATTTTAAATTGTCCACAAAAAGAGCCGATATTATACAACAAAAATTAGCAATAAGTGGCATCAAAACTAAAATTATTATAACAATTGAAGGTAAAGGCAAGGTTTTAATCAACGATAATACGAATGCTAATTTGCCCGAAATTCGATCTAAAAACCGTAGGGTCGATGTGGTAATAAATCTAAAATCAGTACCCAAAACTTACGCCCAACTGCAAGAAAATCATGTTGTTGGAGACAAAATATATCTACAAAATGTTTTATTTGCAAGCGGAAGTAGTAAACTGACGGATGCCACCCAAAAAGAACTTGAGCGCATTGCGACTTTAATTCTAAAATATAAAAATTTAGAATTCGAAATTCAAGGTCATGTATGTTGCACGCCACCCAACCAAACTGAAGCCGTTGACATTGACACCAAGAAACGAAGTTTGTCCAAAAACAGGGCAGAAGCCGTTTATATTTTTTTTATTTCTAAACAAATCAGCAAAGACCGAATGACTTTTAGAGGTTACGGAAGTACAGTTCCACTTGGCAAAGGTCAAGAATACGATCGTCGGGTCGAGTTGAAAATTACAAAAATATAAGTTTTTCTTAAATTAAAAACTTGTTAATTAATTCCATAATTTTATAGAACAGAATCTAAAATAATTTTTTTGTAGAAATTACTTCAGTACGAAAATAGCGCAATTACTTCGAGATAAATTGGTTTTTCCCAAGAAAAAATGACATTAAATGGTAACACAAAACGGCTTGCCTTATACGGAAAAGGCGGATGCTATTTACTTGCAGATGTTTATGCAAAACTTACAGATTTACTATAATTCTTTGGGTATAAATAGGCAAATATTGAGTACAACTCTAAAAAAAAGAGAAATAAAAGTTTAGGAAATACTACGGATATATACTTAAGAATTATTATACCAACAAGAGAAAGAATAACGTACATTGGATAAAATTTAGAAAAACATCCAAAAAGGATTGAACTTACTTACTGTTTCAACATTTGCAAACTAGCAACATCAAACTAAAATAAATTATTCTGGCAATTTTTTGGCATTGGGATCAAAAATATGGTGTGGCTCAACAGACCATGCAAATAGTAAAACTAGAAAGTATAAGAATAAGTTGAGATATATAGTTGCTTAAAAATTATCAAGTATATTATAAAAATAAGTGAATGAATTATTTTTTAATAATTTTAAGATAATTGTATTTATTATCGGTTTTGTTGAATAAAATCAGAAAATAAAGACCTTCGGCATATTGTTCCATGTTTACTTGTAATTTGTTTGTATCTGTTTTCTCAAATTTTGGCGTGATATATTTACCATCTATGTTATAAAAACTTAAACTAAAATCATCGGTATTGGTTTTAGTATCGATGATAAATTGTCCAGTTGTAGGATTTGGATACGCAATTATTGTAGCATCCGATTTGGATATAAAATTTTCCATTACCAAAACTTGATCCGCGGCCAATGAATAGCAAGAATTTGTAACTTGATACGTACTACCTGCACAAGGTGTTGAGAGGCGTTGTATGTACAATTTATTATCAATCAAAAGAAATTTCAATTTTCCGTTTACGACAGATTCTGAATACACATTTGGTGAATCATTATTTAAAACTGTGGATGATTTTGTGGAACCAAAATGGCTATAATTGATAACGTGAATTATATTTTTGCCAAAATCTACACTCAAATAAACCGTTGCATTGGTCGTATTGCAACTATTATTGATATTTAGATTAACAAACACGCCCGATTGTGCTGCTGCAATTGATGAAAAATCTTTAACTAGATACGTATTGGCATCCGTTATTACATTAGTTGATAGTGAGTTATTGCAATTGGAAGGTTGGAGTGAATTATCAATTCCATTTTGATCATCGTCCATTGACGACCAACACGATGTATTGAGTGTGAATTTGGAACCGCCACAAGAATCTAAAATTCGTTTTATATATAATTTTTTGTTACTAATAAAATAATTTACTTGCGCATTTGTGTTCAGTGTACTAGTTACAGAATTAGTTTCGTTTCCTGAAACGCTAGAACTTGCAGTTACTCCAAAATGTTTGTAATCTAGAACATGAATCACATCTGAATTTAAATTGACAATGGCTTTTAAATTATTGCTTGTGTTGCTGCAAGTAGTAAAAGCATTAAGGCTTACATAAAAAAGTCCGCTAGTGGCATTTGAAAAATTTGTTACCAATATATCACTAGTGTTGGTTACCGATGCCGATTGCTGAATTTGAGTATTACATTTTTGTAATTCTGCAAGATCACCATTGCTAACGCCCGTTGCACCATAAGGTTTCCAACAAGAATTGCTTAGACGAACATAACTCGAAGACGAACATGCATTACTGATGTGATTTAGGTACAAAGAATGATTACTTATTGAAAAAGCGACTTTAGCCGAAATACCGATGGGACTTGTTACGGTACTTGTGTTGTTACCCAGCATATCCATAGGATTACCTCCAAAATGGTTGTAACGTATCACATTAATTTGATTAGTATTTAAATTGACATAAGCAATTAAACTACCATTAGCACCTGTACAATTAGTGAAGAAATTAAGATTCACTAAAAATTTTCCAGTTGTAGCGCCATCAAAATTTGATACTAATACCTGACTTCCTTCTGCAATATTTGGTGAACTTACAATGTTGTTAACACAACTCAAGTCAATTTCATGATCAGAGTCTAAAAGCAAACAGTTTGCTGAATCGTAATTTACATTTATAAAATTTGTTATCGTTTTTGAATCTGATGCTCCTGAACTGTTAGTTATTTTTAGCGTTGCACTAACAGTTCCTGGGGATAAAAATTTTACTACTGGATTTTGAGACCCAGAAGTTGTACCATTTAGATATGTTGGAACTTTAGAAAAAGACCATTCCCAACTCGCACCAGTATAATCTAGGATACTATAATCGTTAAACTTTATTTCCTGATTAACACAAATATCCTTTATGTTGGTGGTTGGTTGTGCCACAGGATTACTTTTTTCGTAAAAAGAAACCTCTTGAATTCCCATTGTTCCAGCGACCCTCAATTTTTCTTTGTGATAGGTTGCTTTCATAAACATATCGCCCGCAGCGGTTAAAAGCATTAAATTTGAGGAATAGTCAATCCAATCGGTCATCGTGTTGTTTCTATAATAACATTTAGCGATTCCATTGGTTTTCCCCATTAGATACACACCGCCGTTAGACCCATATTGGTGGATGATTTGGCAGGATTCAAATTGGTTTAATGTGGCTGTATTTAAGTTTGTCCATGTTTGTCCACCATCAGTACTTTTAGAAATTCGTGCTGTCGTATTACTGTTTCTGTAAGTTAACCAAATTTCGTTGACGTTAGTTTGAGACACATCAATAAAACAATTTAATCCGCTTGGTTTTAAATTAACACTATTGACGGTTAAATTACATACAGTCCAATTTAAACCGCCGTCAACAGTTTTCCACAAACCATCCGTTTCGGTCATTACATAGAGCACATTGGCATCTTTTCGTGTTGTTTTAATATCCCAAACCCTTGAGTTGAAATTTTTTAAAATCTGACTAGAAGCACCATTGTCGTAAGAAATTACAACATTATTTTCTGTTCCAGCATAAATAATATTACTATATATAGTATTCCAAGTCGTATCACTGCCTCGAGTTCCATAATATTCATCATTGTTTGATAAAGTGATTGGAGAGGAATTTGTAACAATAGGGTTATAATCAACATCTATTAATTTAAAAACATCATCTTCATATTTTGAAAAAGACAAAGCGTTTGGTCTACTTAAAATTGCTTTCCCGGTAGCCTCTTCAGAGCCTCCAAGAAAAATCGATTTTCTGTTGGTCCAGTTTGTATTAAAAATATTATTTCCGTTATGGTATTTTCCGCCTCCCATTTGGTCTGTGTTAAATCCTACATCAAATCCCCAATATTCTAATGCAAATATTCCTTTGCAGGTGCTATGCCAATTAGATAGACTGGTAAAATTATCTGAAGAAACACTTACGCCACCATCTGTAGATATTACCACATTGTTACCAAACATAACAAGATCTTGTGTGTCAGGATGTGTGCCAAAAGCACCGCTATAACCGCCTAAAGCACTAAAATTTAATCCTCCGTCTATTGATTTAAATAATGTGGTGACTCCAAGAAAATAAATATTGGCATCTGTAGGCGAAATGCCAAAAACAAAATCGTAGTAACCCTGAGAAAAACCAGTATTATAAACGGAAAGTGGTGCAAAATTTTCGCCACCATTGGTGCTTTTTATTAATTCTGTATTTTGTCCAGTCAAAAATGCAATGGAAACAAGATCAGGATTTGCAGCAGTAACGCCTAATAAAAATCCATCTTTGTTAGTTGTTAAAGTATAATTTGTGGGTTTTAAAACCCAAGTTAAACCAGCATTATTACTTTTATAAAAGTTTCCAGCATTATCAATAGCATAAGCAATAGTCGAACTTCCTGGTTTAAATTCAACATCCATAAAGGTTCCAGTTTGTTTTAGGGAAAAAGACGAACCAGCATCAGAAGAAACATAAATACCTTGATTTGTTGCTGCTAGAATAGTTGTACCATCGTTAGACCATAAAATTTCGTTACAAGAGGAAGAAACAGGTTTGATTGTCCAAGTTGCACCTCCGTCTGAACTGATTCTGAACGGATTACTCCCTAAAATTATTTTATCAGCATCCGTAGGATGAAAAGCACTTGGTCCTGTATAATCATTTATGTAATTCCAATTTGCACCGCCATCGGTGGTTTTAAAAATCACTCCCGTTTCGGTGCTTGCCAATCTTGTATCGGTTGCAGACGGTGCAATACTTATAAAATATACATTAGTACTTCTAACAATTTGCACATCGTTTTGTACAATTTCCATAGATCCAATTTGCGACCAATTACTTGCTAAAACATTTTTGTCTTCATTTTTTTTATTGACAGTTTTTCTAGTTTTTTCTTGATTTTCTGCATTTTTAAAAAATGTACTTTTAGTAGGTAAATCAAGATAACCCTTATCGGTTATCCATTCGCTTGGTATTTTTTTTGTGAAATTTATGGCAAACCTAACAATTGGGTTTTCTGAAATACTTTCTTTGAGTTCGCTTTCGAACTCTTTTTCAGATGCCTTGTTGGTTATTTTGTCAATTTCTTTATTTCTTTTTTCTTTTCTTTCTTTTTTCTCTTCAATAATCCAATCGTTAATTTCTGTTTTTAATTTTTTTATATTAATTTGATCTAGATTGGTATAAAATTGATCTGCCCAGCGAGGCGTATCGCTAGTTTTTGATGGTAAATCAGAAAAATTAATATATTCTTTGATACTTATTTTGGTTTCCTGAGAGAAATTGTTCAATGTAAAGAAGAATAAAATTAGGTGATAAATTTTAATTTTCATTATAGTTTCATTAAGTTTTTGGTTTGCTTAATCTTTTTTTACTATTCAACAATTAATTTTTTAGAAATTTCAAATTCCGATGAATTGATTTTTACAATATATATTCCGCTTGAAATATTCGATAATGGAATAATTTGTAAATATTTATCGGAACTAAAAACTTGTTCACCAAGTAAATTATAAATCGATATTTTTTGAATTTCATTTTGAGTCGAGTCATCTATATCCAAATAAATTTCGTTTTTTGCAGGATTTGGATACATCCTAATTTTACTTTCATTAAATAAGTTTTCGCTTGTTGATAAGTTTGATGCAACTGTTTTTCGGACAATAACTTCGTTATCTAAAATCACATTTTTACTCCAAATAAACTGAGCATCATTTGTAGCATCATCAAAAATATTGACAAAGTTGGTGTATGATGGCTTATTATCCACCCCAATAACTGCATTGGTATAGGTTGTTGCGCTTGGCCAAGTCGAATCGTCGTAACTTGCAGTTGTCCAGTTTGATGGTCGAGCCCAATGAAGCCCATAGTAGGTTGAGCCTGAATTACTATCGACAGTGCTACAAGTTGTAGATAAGCGTGAAGTTCCAGATTCAGTAGCACAAGATAAATTCATAATTGGTGCGGTGTAAAACGTTTGTGCTTTCCAGTCAGATCCTGTTTTTGCAATTACATTGTTGGTTGCATCTTTAAAAATTGCTACCATTCCGCCATCGCCAATATGATATGAAAAACCGCCATTGGTTTCTGCTCCAACACCCATTCGTTCTTCCCAATCGACTAAAAGCATAGCAATTGAAAAGGGTCGATTGACTTTAAAGCGAACAATACTGGAATTAAACTCTGTGTATGGCACTTTATCCTTACCAACTGGAACGCCGTTTATGTACATTTCGAAATAATTATCGGCAAAAATATAGGCCGTGATTACTTCACCAGTAGCATCAATAGTTACAATGTCTGAACCGTTTAATGCCGCTAATGCTGCCGTTGATGTTGCATAATTATTTCCATTGCAAGCATTATTTAAATCCGATGCAAACGGAAAACTAGCATTTGTAAAATTAGTCACCGCAGGAATTGTCCAAATCGTATTGTCTGTTGCGGTTATGGTTGCAACAGCCGAAACTCTACTTCCTACGGAGCATGCACTGTATAAATTTGTAGTTGCAATAGAAGATGATAATCCTTGAGTAACCGATCCTGTTCCTGTGTATTGTGCAAAAATAGTTGTTGTGAACAATAAAAAAAATAGTGTTTTTTTCATGATGATCTTGTTTAAAAAAATGGCAAATTTTTGAAAGTTGCCATTTTAATTAATTTATTTAACTAATATTTTTTTTGTTACTAATGAATTAGAAAACTGAATTTTTACAAAATAGGTTCCTTTTGTTAGATTTTTAATATCTAAATTTGATTCGAATTTTGAAGTTTTGGTTATTAAACTCCCTTTTATGTCATAAATAGAAATATTTTGAACATCGGTTTCTAAAGTATCATTTCCTAGATTAATTTTTAAAATATCTGTTGCAGGATTTGGATAAATTGTGATGTTTTGTTCGACAGCAATAAATTTTTCTGCTCCCAGATTTGGGACTGTACATAGTGCAGATCCAGTATAATTTGTTGTTGTAGTGCCTGTAGGAGTAACATAACTAAAGGTATAAACGCCAACTGAAGTTGCAGTATAATTTGTTGCATATCCAGAAACACCACTTAGTGAGTAGGCTGTATTATATCCGTTATTGGCATTAGCAACACAAGCAGTAATTAATGCACCAGTGAGAGGGCCATACGGACCTGGTCTAGGCGAAACACCTTGAGGTTGAGGTATAATTTGATAACTCGCATCTTGTGTAACTACACCTACCATATTACCAACCATGTACGGAGCAGTTGCCGTCCCATGATAATGATAAACACCACTTAAATAATGACCATGGTTTGCATCTAATGTTGCCATTGTTGCTCCAGTTGGTTCCAAAGAACCATAAACCGCATAACCGTCAAGCGCAAAAGCAATTGGCAAATTAGAGGTTGTTTGCCCGAGAGTGATTAAATGCAGAGGCGCAGTATGATAATGATAATCGTCACCTCGACCACAATGTCCACCATAATTATCAAGTTGTCCATCAAGAAAAGCATCAACACCTGTATTCGTAAACGGATTAAAAATCGGAACTCCGTTAGAAGCAATTGCAAGTGCTCCTTTTATAAAATTGGTAGAATTAACTGCGACAGGAGTTGCTGCCACAACTGGATTTAGTGGAATTGTCCAACTACTGCTATTAATAAAACATTTAGCCATAGGCACTTGTTGTTGCCAACCATGGTTAGAAATTCCAACCATCATGGTATGACCGCCAATTCCTGCTGAGTTTACATAAAAATAATTAGCATCGTAAGTCGTGCTAACCGTTGATGAAAAAGGTGCAAATGCTGTAGCGACAAATGCTGGATCGGTTGTTGAAAGTACTTTTTTAACAAAACTAAATAACGTCATTAGCGTACCTAAAAACAGTATTGGGATTAAATATTTTTTTATTTTTTTGTCCGAAGATTTGTATAAAATAAATGTAAGTGCTAACAATATTAAAAAAATTAAGCCAAATTTATAACTAGTAACCGATAGGTTCTCAACACCATTTTGACCAACAATGTTGGTGTTAATTGCTATAACTCTGGCTTCTTTTTGATTTGCATATTGCTGATCTGATTTCGAAAATGAAGTTATCGGAAAATGAATTATATTATTTTTGGCATCTTCTATATAAACCTTTCCATCCTTCATCATCGAGAAAGAGCCATCAATATATTTGTTTTCTTTTTGGACAAACCAATGTCTTAAAACTTCATTTTCGTAGTTGATGGTGTGTGCAAAAATAACGTTGCAAGATAATAGTAGTAAAAGTAGTTGTAGGTTTTTCATAATAGTTTGGGTTTAGTTTTAATCCATTTTGGCAATTTCTCCACGATAAAATATTCGGCAACCCGACGATTTTGTATATGGGTTGGTTACTAATTTATTGTCTAATAACTCATCAACGGCAGTTTCCAAATATTTATTTGTTACGGTTGATTCTTGTAGCGCTCTGTCATCAATTGCACCTTCATATTTTACAACCCAATGCCCAAAAAAATCTTTCCAGATCACATACGATTGTGGTGTGTGTGTTGCATCAAATTGCTTGGCTACTTTTTGGGTTTTGTCTTGTAAATAGGGAAAATTCAGTTTTTCTGATTTTACTTTTTTCTGCATCAATGCAAAGTTTTCTTCTTTGTACGCTAGAGTATCCATCGAATTGATTGCCATTAAGTAAACTCCTTTTGGTTTGAATTTAGCATACAAATTATTCAATCTTTCGGAATATAATTTCGCCATTGGGCATTTGTTGCATGTAAAAACAACAATAAAACCTTTAGCCTCTTTATAATTATCTAACGAAATTTTGTTATTATCTGTAGATTTTAGACTAAAGTTTTTTATTGTTTTTTCAGTTGCGGGACTCGTAATTTGTGTAAAACCAGCAACTGAAAATAGGATTAGTAAAATGACTGCGACTTTTTTCATTAGATATTATTTTAAATTATTGTTTTTATGAATTCAAAATAATTTTATAAGTCGTTACTCTTAATGAATTTTTTAGTAGTCACGCTTTTGGTTTTTTCGTCAGTCAATTTTAGAATATAAGTTCCTGCTGATAATGATGAAATATCGATTCCGTTTTGCCACTCTGGTTTTGGCAACATCATAGCCACTCGACCTTGGAGCGTCACAATTGTAATATAATAGATTTCGTTTTCGGTATCGGCAAGATTAATAAACAGTTTGTCGGATACGGGATTTGGATATAAACTGAATGAAATTGGCGAAACATTTTCGACTGTTGCAAGTACACTATTTACAGTAAATTGCCCCATCATTCCCTCGTCTTCATGCGTTAGTGCATGACAATGGTACATGTATGGCCAAGTAGAATCCGAATAGTCGTCGAATTTTGCAATAAAAGTTACCGTTCCGCCAATTGGCAACCAAACAGAATCTTTCCAACCTTGCTCATAAGTTCTCACGGTAGTTCCCATGGCACCACCTGAACGAGAAATAACTTTAAAATCTACATCGTGTAGATGAAAGGTGTGTCCAAAAACATTATTATTGACAATTGTCCATGATTCAATGGCATTTAAAGAAACTGTTTTTGGTGTAAGCGCATCAGAATATAAAGAGCCATCGAGCGTAAAAGCGGCACCGCCTTGTCCACCTCCAATATTTATTGTTCGTGAGTTAGTTACATCTGTATTTGTCCAATACGTATTGCTAATTAATGTTGTTGGAACTGCGGTAATAGGTGTTGTTGCAGTTGTTGTTGCACCAATTTTTATACTCAAAAAAGAAATATCTTTCTGATTTAGATAACCGCCGTTTATTGGACCTGCAGTTGTTGATGGAGAAGAAGAAGCACCATTTTCAGAACCAGGCCATCCTCCGTTTAAAAAACTTGAAGATCCAAAAGAAGTTGTAATTTCGGCTACGGAGTTAAATGTTTTTAAAAATAGTGTTTCTGCACCAATTGTATCAGTACTTAAATTGACCATAATTTCGTAGCGTTCGCCTGTTTGAACTGCCATTCGGGTTACTGCAATTGGAGCATTTAATAATCCGCCATCATTACCAATTATATAAAAAGTTCTGTTGTCGCTAAAACCAATATTCAGACCTCGTTGTATTTCGGCATTCAAAATCCTTAGGCGAACCCATTGTTTAGGCAAAGTAACCTGTGCTTTAACGGCACCTACTGCATCAGTTGCAAAGGTTCCGTTTACTAAAAAATAATCACCATAGTTATCTGTTAGAGTTGCCGACATCGCACCAGTAGAAGTTATAAATCTACGGCTAGTAATTGCCAATGGAATATCGTCAACACCATACGTTCTTGGTAATGCTAGTGCTGATTCTATAGGATCTTTAACAATCATAAATCCTCCAACGCCTTTAGTTAGTTGAGATTGCGTTGTGGCATGCATGTGTGGATGATACCACAAAGTTGCCGCTTGGTTTTTGACTGTCCAATAGGGTTGCCATTTGGTTCCAGCAGGAATTATTTGGTGTGGACCACCGTCCATAATTGCGGGTAAATGTGAACCGTGCCAGTGTATTGTACTACTTTCGTTGAGGTTGTTAGTTACATCCATGTGCACTACATCGCCTTTATCCATGATTAAGGTTGGACCCCAAAAAGTATTCGTTCTGATGTTATCAATATCAATTGCACCCGTTACTGTCGATGGAATTGTGCTAATAAATTGTTTAACACCTTCGTGAATATTCAGCGTAAACGTTTTGCCATTTGTTCCAGTAACACCATAATAAGCCTCTGGAATGTTAAGTACATTGTATTGCGAAAAACCAAAAGTTGAAGTTAATAGTAATACGATAACAGTTAATAAATTAGTATTTTTTTTCATTTTTATAGGAATTAGGTTAAGTTTTGATAGATTTGGGTTATTTTCTTTGGGGTTGATTGTTTGGTCTCAAATAATCTCGCATTTCAACCATTAAATCTTGAAATTTTTCAAGTTGGTCGGGATTGCAAATTGATTTTAACTGTTTGGATTGATTAATTTTTGATAATTCTATTCTGTATTCGTTATCACCTATTTTTTTCGCTAAGGCTAATAATCTTTCGTTGTTAGAATTTTGATCGAACATTTCTTGATTCAATAATTCTTTATCTTCATTAATGGCTTGTTTTAATTCTTGTTTTTTTGATGCATTTTGCTCTCGAATTTCGTCAAATTTTGCAACTTGCTGTTCTGATAAATTCAATTCTTTTTTTAAAATAGCAGATAATTCGTTCTTTTTTTCATCGTTTGGAGGATTTTCTCCATCGTGACGCGGTCGCATTTCTCGAATAGTGAAAAAAGTTATTGAGCCTAAATTCAAAACCACGAGAAACAAAATCGTTCGGATTAATAATTTATTTTGACTAAAAATATCCATTTTCTAGTAGTTTAATTTAATAATTCGTTAGCAATTATTTTAAAATCGTCTTTTCTTGAAACTTCTTGTTTAGAATTATCTGTTCTATAAGAATTCAAAATGAATCCTACATTTATAAAAACCAATATCAAAATCGCAATAGTATTTTTTGATATTTTATTAGATTTAAGTGTTCTTGCATTTTGTAATTTTTGTTCGAATAATAAATCCCAATTTTCTGATGGAGCAATATTTTCGATTGAATCGAATGCTTGTTCAATATTTATATCTTCTGTTTTCATATTTAGATATCTTTTTTATTTAGACGTTTATTAATTTTATTTCTGGCACTGATTTTTAATTATTTTTTTAAAATCGAAATTAAATCTGCCGAAACTTTCTTTTTTGCTCTGTAAACAAGGCTTTCTACAGCAATTGTTGTTGTTTTCATAATATCAGCAATTTCTTGATTTTCGAAACCATCAATTTTACTTAACGTAAATGCAATTCTTTGATTTTCTGGCAATTGATTCAATACTTTATTGATTGTTGCCATTTTATCGGAAGTTTCTAAATCGACATCGGGCATTGTTCCGCCCGAAATCCAATTGGCAACATCGTCCAAATGCAAAATTTTCCCAATAGATGAAATTCTTTTCTTTCGGTTGCGTTTTTTTAATTCGTCAAGACTTTTGGTAACGGCAATTCGATAAATCCAAGTAGATAATTTGGCATCGCCACGAAAAGATTTAATAGATTGAAAAACCTCAATAAAAATATCTTGCGAGACATCTTCGGCATCTTCTTGAATTAACAAAAACTTGTAGCAAGTATTTATAACCCTATGTTTGTATAGAATTACAAGTTCATTAAAAGCCAGTTTGTCACCAGATTTTAGTCGTTGGAGCCAGATTTTGTCGGTCAAGATACTAGGAATTATTTGGGGGATTTCTCCGTATATTATCTTTCAAATTTAGACGATAATTTGTCTTAAATCTGGCACTAATAAAAAATAAATTTGTTAATTGTGATTTGTTTAATGACAACCACATCCATCATTGCCACAATTTTTATCTGATTTTTTCTTGAAGAAGAATTTTTTTATCAAATAAAAAACGGCAAAACCTAGAATTATTAGAGCAATTATATTTTGAATCATAATTGTTTATTTTAACATTTGATAAGCCAAAAATGCAACCAAATAGGCAAATCCAGACATAAAAATCAATTGCCCCAAAGGCCATTTCCAAGAATTGGTTTCTCGTTTGGTAACTGCAAGTGTACTAGCGCATTGCATTGCAAAAGCATAAAACAAAAGTAACGAAATTCCTGACGCAAAATTAAATATTTTGTTACCAGTTTTAATATCGGTTTCTTGTTGCATTTTGTTCGAAATAGTCTTTTTATTTGCGGTTTCTCCAACGCTGTAAATGGTTGCCAATGTGCCGACAAAAACCTCTCGAGCCGCAAACGAACTGATTACGGCAATGCCAATTTTCCAGTCGTAACCTAATGGTTTTATTGCGGGTTCTATCAGTTTTCCGAGTTTGCCAATATAAGAATGTTCCAATTTATAAGATGCAATTTTATTGTCTAATTCTTGTTGCGACATTTTGTTTTTGTTGGCATAAAGAACTTCGTTTTTGGCATTTCCAAAATCCTTGTTTGGTCCAAACGATGCCATAAACCATAAAATAACCGATATGGCAAGAATAATTTTTCCTGCGCCAAGCACAAAATCTTTCGTTTTTTCGACAACATTAATGAAGACGTTTTTAAAAATTGGTAATTTATAGTTTGGCATTTCTACAACAAAATAGGTTTTGCCTTTTATTTTCAAGATTTTATTTAGAATATATGATGAAAAAATCGCCATTCCGAAACCCAATAAATACAAAAACATCAACGTTATTCCTTGCATATTGATAATGCCAAAAATGCGTTCGTTAGGAATTACTAACCCAATAATTATCGCATAAACGGGCAATCTTGCTGAGCAAGTTGTAAACGGCGTTACGAGAATTGTTATCAATCGTTCTTTCCAGTTTTCGATGTTTCTAGTTGCCATAATCGCAGGAATTGCGCAGGCTGTACCTGAAATTAACGGCACAACACTTTTGCCTGAAAGTCCAAATTTTCGCATTATTTTATCCATTAAAAAAACCACTCGGCTCATATAACCGCTTTCTTCGAGAATGGAAATAAACATAAATAGAAATGCTATTTGTGGAATAAAAATTAATATGCCGCCAATTCCAGGAACTATTCCTTGGGAGATTAAATTGGTCAAAATCCCTGTTGGTAATTTGGTATTTAAAAATGAACTTAAGTTGGCGAAATTTTCTTCGATAAACTTCATTGGAATTTTTGACCATTCAAAAATAGATTGAAAAATCACAAATAATATCAAAAAGAAAATAGCATAACCCCAAATCCTGTGGGTTAAAACACGATCTAATTTTGCCCGAAAATCTTTGGCTTTCGAAGTGTCAATATTTTGACCAACTTTTAGAACTTCATTAATAAATTGGTAGCGTTTTATGGTTTCTTTTTGTTGTAAACGTTTTAAATCTGAATGCGATTTGGTAAACGATCCACGAATTTCTTTTCTGTCTAAATTCAAGAAATTAACATCTTGCGTGATGACCAACCACAATTTATACAATAACTGGTTTGGAAAAGTTTTTCGCAAATTGTCAAAATATTCTTGGTCAATAACCGATGCATTTAGGCAAGGTTCAAGCGATAAATTTTTATAATCAACAATCAAGTTTTTTAATTCATCGATGCCAAAACCTTTACGAGAACTAACGAGTGCAATTTTAGTTTTTAGCGTTTCTTCGAGATGTGGAATATCTAGAGAAATGCCTTTGTATTCCATTCTGTCCGCCATATTTATGACTAGAATTGTCGGAACTTCAAGGTCTTTTATTTGAGTAAAAAGCAATAAATTTCTTTTGAGATTTTCAACATCAGTAATTAAAAGGATAACATCTGGATAGAGTTTGTCGTTTTTGTTGAGTAATAATTCAATGACAACATTTTCGTCTATCGAACTGGCATTTAGGCTGTAAGTTCCAGGCAAGTCAAGAATATTAGCCTTGATATTATGCGATAATTTGCAAAAACCAATCTTTTTTTCGACCGTAATTCCTGGATAATTTCCGACTTGTTGGTTTAAACCTGTGAGTTGATTAAACACAGAAGTTTTTCCAACATTTGGGTTTCCAATCAAAGCAACGTTTATGTTTTGATGGCTGTTCATAAAATAATATCGACTTCGATTTCTTGCGCGGTTTCTAATCTAATTGCTAAATGTGAACCATTAATATCCAAAAAAAGTGGATCTCCAAAAGGTGCAATTTGCAACAATTCTACTATATTTCCTGGCAAACATCCCATTTCTAGCAATTTTAGAGGCACAACATCAATATCAAAATCTTTGATTATGGCTTTTTGACCTTTTTTTAGGGATTTAATAGTGGTTTGCAAAACTTATTTAGAATCAATTAAGACTGCGAAATTACAAAATTTTAATTTATTTGAAGTTAATTTTAGTGTTGGATTTATTTTTTTAATGTTAAAATCATCATGAAACAAAACCTACTTTATATATTTGTATAAAAAAAAATTAAAAAATGAAATTCAATACTAAAACCATACACGGCGGACAACATCACGATCCGGCAACAGGCGCAGTAATGCCGCCCGTTTATCAAACCTCAACATTTGTGCAAACAAGTCCTGGGCAACCCTTAAACCCAGATTACGAATACTCTAGAGCGGCAAACCCAACACGTTCGGCGTTAGAAAACGCTTTGGCAAGCATCGAAAACGGAACTCGCGGATTGGCTTTTTCATCAGGATTAGCAGCAACCGATTGCGTTTTGCGTTCCTTCAAAGCGGGCGACGAAATCATAGCAATGGACGATTTATATGGCGGAACCTACAGAATGTTTACTCGAATCTATAAAGACTCGGGAATAAAATTTCATTTTGTGGATATGAATGATATCGATAAATTCAAATCATTAATTAACGAAAATACCAAATTGGTTTGGGTAGAAACGCCAACAAACCCCTTAATGAAATTAGCCGATATTCAAGAAATTGCAAAAATCACCAAACAACATGAAATTCTTTTTGCGGTCGATAATACATTTGCAACGCCGTATTTGCAAAAACCTTTAGATTTAGGTGCCGATATTGTGATGCATTCTGCAACTAAATATCTTGGTGGACATTCTGATGTTATTGCAGGCGCACTAATTGTGAAAGATGAAGAATTAGGAAATAAATTGCATTTTCAGCAATTTGCTACTGGAGGAACTTTAGGCCCAATGGATTCGTTTTTAGTTTTACGAGGCATAAAAACCTTGCATTTACGTGTGCAACGTCATTGCGAAAACGGAGAAAAAGTGGTTGCATTTCTGAGCAATCATCCAAAAATAAAAACGGTTTATTATCCAGGTTTACCTAGTCAT
>JAYUFL010000201.1:0-50103 GCA_043738745.1 Bacteroidota bacterium | reverse complement strand
ACTCCGTTTTCGTCGCGTAATTCCCTATAAAATGGCGGTTGTGCATACATACCTGCGGAAATTCTAAAAACCATATCTTTTTTCCAATCGGGTTTAATGACAAACTGAAATCTTGGGCTAAAAATAATTTGATTTTTTCCATTTATATTATCACCAGAAACTTGCCAATCATGAAAACGAATTCCAGCGTTGTACCAAACTTGCGAATTTCTTATTTTATCTTTCCGATTCCATTGTAGGTAGCCCGAAAACCGATTGATGTTTACAAAATTAATTGCTCTAACATTTTGATACGGTTTTAAAGGACCGTAGTAAGGATTATAGGGTTGGTCGTCTCGTGGAACAGTAACAATTGGAGGATTTAGCGAAAATCCAGCAGAATCGATTACTTCGTATTCAATAATTCTATCTCTAATATTTTCTCGTGTAAATTTTGTTCCCCACTCGAATTGATTTTTAAGTCGATCATGAAAACCTTTTAACTCGGCATTTACAATCAGTGCATCGAGATCATTTCGTGCATGATTAAGTTGCGAACCAATGGCACGGCTGAAGGTTACGTTGCCAAAAGTTTCTGAACCCAAGTTCGAATCGACTTCGCCAAGCGAATAAGCCGCATCGATATCGAAATATTCTTGTTCGAGCGTATGATATATTGAATTTATAAACTTGTAGGTATTATTTTCGTTATACTTATAGGTAGATTTTATGGCTCCGAAATAGGTTGTGTATTTATCTTTTTCTTGACCTTCATAAAAAATTTGCAAAGCAATGGGTTCACTTATTGTTCCAAAATTAGTTTGCCGAGAAATAGGTTGATAGTTGTATTTGTTTTGTGCAATATTTCCTAAAAAACTAAACTGCCATTTTGTTGATAAATTATAGTTTACATTAGTTTGAACATCTGCAAAAGTAGGTCTAAAGTTCGATTTGGTTTCCTGACTGTTAACCAAAAGGGCGTTGTCTCGATAACGAACACCAGTGATTGCTGACCATTTTTGATTTTTAGAAACGGCATCAACGGATAAACTTCCGCCAAGGAAATTCAAATCTAAATTGGCACCAAATTTGGTTGGGTTTCTATAGGTTATATCTAATACCGACGATAACTTGTCGCCATATTTTGCCTGAAATCCCCCTCCCGAAAAATCTACATTTTGCACCAAATCGGTGTTCGTAAAACTTAAACCTTCTTGCTGACCAGAACGTATCAAAAATGGTCTGTAAACTTCAATTTCGTTAACATATACTAAATTTTCGTCGTAGTTTCCACCCCGAACAGCATATTGTGTACTCAACTCGTTATTAGAATAAACGCCTGGTAGCGTTTTTAGAATATTTTCTATACCTGCATTGGCTCCAGGAATTTTTCTAATTACTTCGGGCTCAATATTTGTAATGCCTTGTACCCGTTTTCGATTATTTATAATCACAACTTCCGACATTTCTTCGGTGTTGTTCATTACGGGATTAAACTCAAAATCTTCGTTAGATTTTAAGGTTATGGAGATGGTTTTGCTTATAGAATTTAGCGTATAAACAATTTTAATTTGCTGATTTGCTGGCACATCAATAGTATAAAAACCATTGCTATTAGAAACTGTTTGAACGTTTCTACAAATTATTTTAACGTTTTCTAGTGCTTGTTTATTTTCATCTAACAAAACTCCTTTTACTCTTGCGGTTTGAGCAAAAATGGAGTAATTAATTATAAAAAATAGCAGAATGAGTGTTTTGTAAATTGTTTTCAAATGGAGATTTTTATTGTTTTTCATTCCTGATAAAGGTGGATTCAAAGGTAGTGGAATTTCCAACATTATCGGAAACTACAACTTTCAAATCGTTTTTGCCTTCAATGGCTACATTATCTTCAAAATTATAAGTCAGTTTTTTGTTTTTCGATTCATATTCTAACAAAATCCATTTTCCGTTTATAAAACCGTTGTATTCTTTTATGCCCGATAAGTCGTCGCTAATTCGGAGTTGAAACGATTTTTTGTCGAAAGGTAAGTTTTCACCAATAGAATCTAACCTACTGATTTTTGGCGAAATAGAATCTTTTACTAATACAAATCGTCCAAGTTCTTTGGTTTTTGATGTAAAAACAAAACCTTTTCGGTTTGTAAAAACATAGGATTGTTTTTTACCTTCAATTTTTGCCAGAAACATTTGCTTCAATTCAACTTCAGTATGTAACGAATCTTTTATGGTTATCGTATAGTTCGAGTGTACAGGAATATTTTCGTTATAGACATTAAATCCGTTTTTTGTAGCATCGCAATCCATGTAAAAATCTTCGTAGAAAGATCCCGCAGGAAAAAAAACTTCGACATTGTCCTTATTATATATAAAATCGGATTTGCATTTCACAAAATAATTAGTTCTAAAAGGTTTTGGACTATTTTTAGATGGAAGCGACGAAAATTCTACAGGGATTGTAACTACTGTTTTGTTGTCTTCGAAGTCTGAAATTTCGATTCGATAAATTTGATTCAAATTTGGTTTATCCATCGAAACAATTCCATTTTTTTCTCCAGTTTTAATAATGCTTAAAGGAAAAGATGTTTTCATAAATAATTTTTGCACCCTTTGATTTATGGTTTCATATCGCCCATAATCGATAAAAGCATTAATATATCGGAGTTCCTCAAAACCCATAATATCAAATTGATAGCCAAAAATTGATTTTCCGTTACTAAAAAGTTCTGCTTTATAAATTCCAAATTTATTGTAAGAATCGTCAAACATATCAAAGGCATTAATCCCAAATCCGACATTTCCAAAAATTTTAAGTTTTTCGGCTAAATAACTTCCATCGGACTGCAATGACAAATTTAGAGAAATTGGAAAACTATTTTCATTAGCAATCGATTTTTCGTCCATCGGATAAGCAAACAGTCCATTTAGGGTTGGTTTTTTAGAATCTTTGATGTATTTATTAAAACCAAAAAGCATCGGATTTAATATTTTTTCTGTTTGCGTATCACGAAATTCAAAATGCAAATGTGGCCCACCAGAACCTCCAGTATTTCCGGAAAAAGCAATTAGATTACCTTTTTTTACAATCAATTCGTTCGGTTTTAAAAACATTTCCACCTCGTAGGCCTTTTCTTTATATTGATAATCTGTAATGTATTTTTGAATAATTCCGTTCGCTCGTTGCAAATGACCATAAACTGTTGTGTATCCATTTGGATGCGTAATATAAATGGCTTTTCCGTAACCCACCGTAGAAATTTTGATGCGCGATATATAACCATCGGCAGCCGCAAAAACCTCTAATCCTTCTCTTTTTTGAGTTTTTATATCAAATCCTGAATGAAAATGATTTTCACGTAATTCGCCAAAACAGCCCGACAATTCTATAGGAATGTTTAACGGAGATGAAAAATAATCTTTTGGATAATCAACTTGAGCAAAAATAATTCCAGAAAACAGTAAGAAAAAGTAATTTAATTTCATGTTAAACATTTTTGCTAATTTAAAAAAAAAGAGTTTTAAATCGATTAAAATTAAAATTTATGCGCTAAAATTTTAGATTTTTACAAATTAAAAAAATATTTTTCAGAAAAAAGTATGCTATTTCAACGAGAATATTAACTTTGTAAAAAAGAAATGAATTTTGATTTAGATGACAGAAATTGTAGAAATTGTAGATTCTATTGAAATAAAGTTGAAAAAACTTTTTAGTAAAATAGAAAGTTTAGAGCAATCTAGTAACAATTTAAAAATAGAATTAAATGATTTGTCAATAATTTCTGAAACTAAATCTAAAGAAATTGAGAGCCAGAAATTAATCATCGAAAGCCTCAAAATCGCAAATTCACTTTTGGGCAGTGACGAAAATAAAAGAGAGACAAAATTAAAAATAAATTCATTAATTCGAGAAATTGACTATTGTATTACACAACTTTCGGACTAAAATAGCATGAACGAACCGCTAAAAATCAAAATATCAATTGCAGATCGAGTGTATCCACTAACCGTAATTCCATCTCAAGAAGAAGGAATGAGAAGTGCTTCGAAAAAAATTGAAAACATGATTAATCAATTCGAAGAAAACTATGCTGTCCGGGACAAGCAAGATGTTTTAGCCATGTGTGCCTTGCAATTTGCATCGCAGTTAGAACAAAAACAACTTGACAAATCTATCGATAGTTCGGTTACAATAGAAAGATTGAATGGAATTAATGAAATTTTAAATAAATATCTCGAAAAATAATACGTTATTTACAAAAAATAAGATTACTGCCTACATTAGATCTTAATTTGATAAACTCAACACTAACAATTTAGAATGAGCAAATCTTCGTTACTATAACAAGCCCATTTGGTTGGGAAGTTTGAACAACGAGTTAGCCCAAAACTTGTCAACCCGAGTTTATACAATTCATTTGATGTAGGCTTTTTTATACCTAAACTTTAAATAAAATGAACAGCACATTACTAATAATTATTGGAGCAATTGTAGGAATTGCAATCGGTTTTATCATTGCGAAAATGATGGAAAAAAACAACATTTCAAACATGGTAAAAAATGCTAAAATAGAGGCAACATCGATTTTGAAAGATGCTAATTTTGAGGCAGAAAATACCAAAAAAGATAAAATACTTCAAGCAAAAGAAAAATTTATTGAATTGAAATCAGAACACGAACAAGTGATTTTGGGTCGCGAAAAAAAATTGGCAGAAGTAGAAAAAAGAATCCGTGACAAAGAGTCGATAGTATCTAACGAATTATCAAAAGCCAAAAGAGTAAACGACGATTTTGAAGCAAAAACATTAGAATATAGTTCTAAAATTGAAATTTTAGACAAAAAGCAATCCGAAGTCGAGAGAATGCATAAAAGTCAAGTGACACAACTCGAAGTAATTTCGGGTTTATCTGCTGATGAAGCCAAAAATCAATTAGTAGAAAGTCTCAAAGGTGAAGCCAAAACACAGGCTATGGCGCATATTCAAGACACTATTGAAGAAGCAAAATTGACAGCGCAACAAGAGGCAAAAAAAATTATAATAAATACTATTCAGCGTGTTGGAACCGAAGAAGCCGTCGAAAATTGTATATCGGTTTTTAATATAGAATCCGATGATGTGAAAGGAAGAATTATTGGTCGAGAAGGTCGAAATATTCGTGCTTTAGAAGCCGCAACTGGAGTAGAAATTATCGTTGACGATACACCAGAAGCAATTATTTTATCTTGTTTTGACCCCGTTCGTCGAGAAATTGCTCGTTTGTCTTTGCATAAATTAGTAACAGATGGTAGAATTCACCCAGCAAGAATTGAAGAAGTTGTAGCCAAAACTGCTAAACAAATTGACGACGAAATTATTGAAGTCGGAAAACGAACCGTTGTAGATTTAGGTATTCACGGTTTACATCCAGAACTTATAAAAGTTGTTGGTCGAATGAAATATCGTTCGTCTTATGGGCAAAATTTATTACAACACTCTCGCGAGGTTTCTAAACTTTGTGGAATTATGGCGGCCGAACTTGGTTTGAATGTAAAACTAGCCAAACGTGCTGGTTTATTGCACGATATTGGAAAAGTTCCAGATGCCGAAAGCGATTTGCCACACGCGCTTTTAGGAATGCAATGGGCTGAGAAATATGGAGAAAAAGAAGAGGTTTGTAATGCAATTGGAGCACATCACGACGAAATAGAAATGAAATCGTTGTTGTCGCCAATCATTCAGGTTTGTGATGCTATTTCGGGTGCAAGACCGGGTGCAAGGCGTCAGGTTTTGGATTCGTACATTCAGCGTTTGAAAGATCTTGAAGAAGTTGCTTATGGGTTTAAAGGTGTAAAAAGTGCTTATGCTATCCAAGCTGGTCGTGAATTGCGTGTAATTGTAGAATCTGAAAAAGTTTCTGATGAAAATGCAGGAACACTTTCGTTTGAAATTTCCCAGAAAATTCAAACAGAAATGACTTATCCTGGACAAGTGAAAGTTACCGTAATTAGAGAAACTCGTGCAGTAAATATTGCTAAATAAAATTGATATTTTTGGTCTAAGAAAGTCTCAATTGAAAAATTGAGACTTTTTAGTTATTAAAATATTCTTATAAAGTTGAATTTTTTCAGGAAATACAAAAAATTCTAAATTTCAAATCAAAATTGTATATTTGCTTTTATTTTAAAATTTAGAATGGAAAACGACAAAGAGAAAACAACACAAGAATTCTACGAACGATTGAAAGTAGAATTAGACAACAGCAATACTTGGCCTACGGAATATTTGTTTAAATTTATCGTTCCGAGTATTGACGATAACGTGTTGTTAGTCGAAAATGCTTTTAATTGCATGGGGGCTGTTATAAAAACCACAAAATCCAAAACAGGTAAATTTACTAGCATTTCGGTAGATGTTACCATCAAAGACTCTCAAGAAATAATCGAAAAATATCAAGAACTTGCGACCATAAAAGGTATCGTATCATTATAGAACATGACTGCAAAATATATAAAAGAAAATGCCAACGATGTGGTTTTTAATTTGGAATATAATTCCGAAAGACAAAACCTAATTATTCCAGAATACGGTCGTCATTTGCAAAAATTAATAGCACAAGCCATCGACATTCAAGATGATGTAGAGCGAAATAAACTTGCGAAATATATTATTCAAGTCATGGGAAGTTTGAATCCACATTTGCGCGACGTACCAGACTTTCAGCATAAATTGTGGGATCAAATCTTTATAATGTCAGATTTTCAACTCAAGGTTGACTCTCCATATCCAATCCCAACTCGAGAAGTTTTGCAACTAAAACCCGATGTTTTGGCATATCCGCAAAACCATCCAAAATACAGGTACTATGGCAATAATATTAAATATATGATTGATGTTGCCAACAAATGGGAAGATGGCGAAATGAAAAGTGCTTTGGTCAAAGTAATTGCTAATCACATGAAAAAATCGTATTTATCTTGGAACAAAGATACCGTTACAGACGAAGTGATTTTTGAGCATCTTTTTGAACTTTCTGGAGGAAAACTAAATTTGATGCAAAGTTCAGAATCGTTGTTGAAAACCGATGATTTAATGCGAACCAACAAACGTGTTTCTAATAAAATTATGCCTGTTGGACAACCAAAAATCACACCAAACAAACCTGTAAAAAAGAAGCCTTTCGTAAAAAAATAATTAAAAAAAAGATAGCAGATTTTAGATAGCAGATAGTTAATCTGAAACCTGAAATTTGAAATTTGAAATTTGAAACATGAGTACATTTAAAATAGAAGGCGGCATTCGTCTCAAGGGAGAAATTCATCCGCAAGGAGCAAAAAACGAAGCGTTACAAGTTTTATGTCCTGCATTACTCACTTCCGAAAAAGTCAGAATAACCAATATTCCTGATATTATCGACGTAAATAAACTAATTGTTTTATTAGGTAATCTAGGCGTAAAAATTCAAAAAAATGGAGTTGGAGATTATACTTTTCAAGCCGACGAAGTAAATATTGATTACCTAAAAACCGAAGCATTCAAAAAAGAAGGTGGTTCTTTGCGAGGATCGATAATGATTGTTGGTCCACTTTTGGCTCGTTTTGGCTGCGGATACATTCCAAAACCAGGCGGTGATAAAATTGGTCGAAGAAGATTAGACACTCATTTTGAAGGTTTCATAAACCTTGGAGCAAAATTTAGATACGAACGAGAAGACCATTTCTATGGCGTAGAAATTGATGGACGACTAAAAGGAGCCTACATGTTACTCGATGAGGCTTCTGTAACTGGGACTGCAAACATTGTCATGGCTGCCGTTCTAGCCGAAGGAACTACCACAATATACAACGCAGCCTGTGAGCCCTATTTGCAACAACTTTGCAAAATGCTAAACTCCATGGGGGCAAAAATTACTGGAGTTGGTTCAAATTTATTGACTATTGAAGGTGTCGAAAGTCTAGGTGGCTGTGAACACAGAATCTTGCCAGATATGATCGAAATTGGTTCATGGATTGGGCTTGCTGCCATGACCAGAAGTGAAATTACAATAAAAAATGTTTCTTGGGATAACCTTGGTGTAATTCCAAATACGTTTAGAAAACTTGGAATTACTTTAGAAAAACGTGGCGATGATATTTATATTCCAGAACACAAAGACGGTTATGAAATTAAAACCGATATTGATGGCTCTATTCTTACCATTGCCGATGCGCCTTGGCCAGGATTAACGCCAGATTTATTGAGTATCATTTTGGTAGTTTCCACGCAGGCTCGTGGCGATGTTTTGATTCATCAAAAAATGTTCGAAAGCCGTTTGTTTTTTGTAGATAAATTAATTGATATGGGAGCAAAAATTATGCTTTGCGATCCACATCGTGCAGTTGTTATGGGACACGATTTTAAATCGCAACTCAAGGCAACAACCATGAGTTCTCCTGATATTCGTGCTGGAATTTCGTTATTGATTGCTGCACTTTCTGCAAAAGGAACAAGTAACATTCAAAACATTGAGCAAATTGACCGTGGCTACGAAAAAATTGATGACCGTTTGAGAGCCATTGGAGCAAATATTGTCAGAGTTTAGAATTAATTATAATTTATAAAAAAATCCTGACTATTTCTAATCAGGATTTCTATAACTATTAATTCAAAATCTATTCTTTTCCACCATCGAGTGAATCTTGCCAATTTTTTAATTCTTGCCATTTTCCTTGATAGCACATTTCGGCTTGTTTTGCCCAAGTTGATGGATTATGAATTTTATACCTTTCTCCAGCGGCATCCAAAATAGTTTGAGATTTTTCGACAGGAGTTTCAGAAAGTTGCTTCCACGTTTTGATGCCAGCAGTATGGTACAATTCTTCAATTTTTGGTCCAATTCCTTCCACGATTTTCAAATCATCTTGTTTCCATTTTTTTCCTAATGCAGCAAAAGATGCATTAGCATCATATGTAATTCCTGCTACTAATGGTGCTACAAACGATTGTGTATTTGCAGGGATATTTGCTTTTGCTTTAACCAAGTCGGCTTCGAGAGAAGTTATTTTTGAATTTAATAATTTAGTGTTTGTTCTACATGCATCCAAATCTGATTGCAATGAAACCGAAGCACTATTGTCGCCACCTTTTGCGCCAAATGAACTTCCTAATAAATATCCTAATGCTCCAGAAACTAGTCCTACTACTGCTGGAATTAATATACAAGGGATTCCCATAATTTTATATTTTTATATTTTTATTTATTTGATTGTAACGACTGTACGTCTATTTTTTGATTTTCCTTCGGCGGTTTTGTTATCAGCAATTGGCTCGTCTGGACCTTTTGATGATATTTCTACTTTCGCAGCAACAATTCCGTTTTTAGATAGATAATTTTTAGCAAATTCGGCTCTTTCGATTCCTAGTTTGGTATTGTTTACACGATCTCCTACATTGTCTGTATGACCAACTGCAATTAATTTTTCGTCAGAAACATTATCTAAATAGCGAGTCAAATCAGCCACTTTCTGACGATCTTCTACGGATAAATCAACATCTGTCTGATTAGTTTGGAAATAGAGCACAAGTGGATTTGCATTTATTTTTGTTTTCAAAGCAACCCAATCTTCTGCTTTTGCAACTTCTAGCCCTTGTATGATTCTGAAATCAGCAGCACCTAAAATTGTATCCTTGCTCATTTTCCAAGCGTCTCTCAATTCGCCTTTTAGTTCGAATCTGTCGGTTGCAATCCCCTTTGAAACAAAATAATCTTTTAAATTATTGGCTCTTGCTAAAGCAAGATTCGGGAATGCTGATGTGTTTTTCTCACTATTTAGTGCATAGCCAGTGATGACTAATTTATCTTTGTTTTTATCGAAATAAGTTTTCAACAATCCAATTCCGTTGTTGATAGAATCATTTACGGGTTGAATATTTTTGAAATCATTAGATAAAAACCTGAAATTATCATGACAAGTATAAGTCATATCTTTTCCAGAAATGTTAAAAATGTTGTAATCACCCATTCCCGAATTATCGGTAAGTGCAACAACTGGCGCATCGGCTTGAGATGGTTTTTCGCAACATACGGAACAACATATCGAATTGTACAAGAAAGTTCCTATACCAATAGTTGCCAGAATGCCCAGAATGTAAAGTGTTTTTTTAGACATAGTTTATAATTTGATTAAAGTTCAATCAAATTTATAAAAAATTTAACAACTTTAATGAATTGTATGTTATTTTTTTGTGATATTCAAATCAAAAAAAATAGCAATCGTTTTTAGATTACTATTTTATATTTTTATAATTGAAAAATTTTAATATAAACTCGGAAATTTTTCGGGATTTACTTCGTTCATCATACTATATACTTTTTCGTAAATATCATCTACTGATGGTTTCGAAAAATAGTCGCCATCAGTTCCATAAGCAGGTCGATGTGCTTTAGATGCTAAAGTTTCGGGTTTGCTATCCAAAAATTGATACCCATTTTGCCCTTCAATAATTTGTTGCAAAATAAATGCTGATGCTCCTCCAGGAACATCTTCATCGATTACTAAAAGGCGATTTGTTTTTTCTAAACTTTTAGTAATATCATGATTTATATCAAAAGGTAATAACGATTGAATGTCAATAATCTCACAATCAATCCCAACTTCCATTAATTCCTTTGCGGCTAATTCCACTAAACGCAACGTAGATCCATAGGAAACTAAAGTAATATCTGACCCAGATTTTATAGTTTCTATAACTCCAATTGGTGTTTTAAATTTACCCAAATTAGTAGGCATTTTTTCTTTTAATCGGTATCCATTCAAACATTCAATAACTAATGCTGGTTCATCGGTTTCGAGTAATGTATTATAAAATCCTGCGGCTTTAGTCATGTTTCTTGGAACCAAAACATGAATTCCTCTAATGGCATTGATAATCATTCCCATTGGCGAACCCGAATGCCAAACACCTTCGAGTCGGTGTCCACGGGTTCTAATAATTAAAGGAGATTTTTGTTTTCCGCGTGTTCGATATTGTAATGTTGCTAAATCGTCGCTCATGATTTGAATAGCATAGAGCAAATAATCCAAATATTGTATTTCTGCAATTGGACGCAATCCACGCATTGCCATTCCTATTCCTTGTCCAAGAATTGTGGCTTCGCGAATTCCAACATCGGCAACTCGCAATTCGCCATATTTTTCTTGCATGCCTTCTAAACCTTGGTTTACATCGCCAATATTTCCTGCATCTTCACCAAAGACTAATGTTTGAGGGTATTTTGTAAAAATAGCATCAAAATTTTCACGCAAAATCAAACGAGCATCTTCGAGTTCTTCATTTTCATCATATATTGGTAAAACTTCTTTTACCGAGAAAACATTTTTATCTGATTCTGAAAATAGATGTGAACTAAATTTTGGCTGAATTTTATCTATGTAATTTGTAATCCAAGAACTTAATTTTGGTCTTGAATTTTCTTTTGTAACTATTCTCAAAATTTTTCGAGCCGTTGTCAAAATTTCTTTTCGGATGGGTTCTTTTATAGATTTTAAATCTGAAATGTATTTATCTATAAAAACTTTATTTTCGCTTGTATTCGAAATTTTTTCTAACAAGGAAACCAGTTCGTTTTGTTCTTCTTTCATTGGAGAAACAAAAGCGTTCCAAGCCAGTTTTTTACCTTCAAGAACTTCTTTTTTTGTTGCTACATCAATTTCCTCTAATTCTTCTGGAGATGCAATATTGGTTGCAATCATCCAAAGTCTCATTTGTCGCATACAATCAAAATCGGCTTCCCATGATAAACGTTCTTCATTTTTGTAACGCTCGTGCGATCCCGATGTGGAGTGACCTTGTGGTTGTGTGAGTTCTTGTACGTGAATCAAAACCGGAACATGCTCTTCTCTTGCTATTTGTGCTGCTTTTTGATAAATAGCAATTAATTCGGCATAATCCCACCCTTTTGCTCTAAAAATTTCGAAACCATTATGATCTTCGTCTCGTTGAAAACCTTTCAATATTTCAGAAATATTTTCTTTTGTAGTTTGATGTTTTGCATGAACTGAAATTCCATATTCGTCGTCCCAAACGCTCATTACCATTGGCACTTGCAAAACTCCTGCAGCATTGATGGTTTCAAAAAATAATCCTTCGGAAGTTGAGGCATTTCCAATAGTTCCCCATGCAATTTCATTTCCGTTTTCAGAAAAATTAGAGGAATCAATTCCAGCAACATTTCGATATATTTTAGAGGCTTGCGCTAATCCCAACAATCTCGGCATTTGCCCAGCAGTTGGAGAAATATCTGCACTAGAATTTTTTTGTGACAAAAGGTTTTTCCAATTTCCTTTTTCGTCTAAAGAATGTGTCGCAAAATGACCACCCATTTGTCGTCCTGCGCTCATTGGATCGTGATTTATATCCGTATGGCCATATAAACCAGCGAAAAATTGCTGAATAGACATTTCTCCAATCGCCATCATAAAAGTTTGATCGCGATAGTAACCTGATCTAAAATCACCATTTTTGAAGGCTTTTGCCATGGCAAGTTGTGGTACCTCTTTTCCGTCACCAAAAATTCCAAATTTTGCTTTTCCTGTCAAAACTTCCTTTCGTCCCAAAAGGCTACATTCTCTACTTGTAATGGCAATTTTGTAGTCGTTTAGAACTTCTGTCTTGAAATCTTCTAGTGAAATGAATGTTGTTTCAGAGGCTTCTGTCTTCATAAAAAGTGAATTTAAATAACAAATCTACTAAAAAAGTTCTAAATAATAACAAAAACAGACAAAAATATAATTGCAGTATTGGTAATTAAAACTGACATAAATCACTTAAAAATAAATTATACTTAAATTTTTACGTAAAAATTAGAAAAATATTTAATAAAACTCTATTTTTATAAACAATTAAAACCATTTTCGAGTAAAAAGTCGAATCAATGTGTTTGTTCCGATTGATAAAACAAAACGAATTTTTTCGTTATAGTTAGGTTTTGCAATATCGAATCCGTTTGAAGAATAAACAGGAAAGTAGAGTTCGAAATAGTCGGTTACTAAATTAAGGCGAATTCCAGAATCGAATACCAATTTTTCGGGTTGCGATTTATTTTTATACAAACTAACATCGCCATAGGCTTCGATCCAATTCCAAATACTCATACTACCATTTACGGCAGTAATCCATTGATTGGCATATGGATTTAAGAATTTTGTTTTGAAACCTGCTTCGGCTTGAATGTATTGTTGGCTAAAAATTCCTTTGGTTGCTGAACGTCCAATATAATCATAATCAAACAAGTAATCGGTCGGTCGGTCGAGTGCAAAACTAAAAAAATCCGATGTTGTATTTCGATATAAAAACATTCCTCCAAAAAAGCGTAAATTGAGTTGTTGATTATTGTCAAAAATTTTTCGAAAATTTAGAGTTCCAGACAATTTTCCGAATTTGTTCGAAAACTGAACATCGGTTCCATAACTAAATTGTTTGGTTAATTCGGCGTAACCACTTCCAAAACGAGCATCAAAAACCGAATAATCTTCTGTGTCGGAGGTTGCGTAAGCCGTTTTTTGACGGTTAATAATAATTTCTCTTAAAGTAATTGATTGTCGGCTGTTGGCTCTAAAATCTTTTTTTCGAAAATTAAATGAAACTACTGGATTGAATTTAAAGTAAGACGCATCGGGTGCATAGTGCGACGAAGAGCCGTATAAACCATACCTAATATTGTATAAATTTCCTTCTCTAATATTATGGTTTAGTGTAAAAGCAGCATTTCCTGTCAAGGATTTTGTTTCGGTTGCAAAGGCTGGTTCTATTTCAAACACAAATGGTTTTGCTAAAATTGTACCATTAAAGAAACGCATTCCGAGCAATACTCCATCGTATAAATTAAAATTTATAGTCGGCGCAAAAACTAATTGATTGTAATTCGGATTTTCTAAATCTTTTAGGAAAACTAATTTTATTGGTCGGTTATTTGGAAAGAAACCATCTATTTTCTTAAAATTATTTCGACGATTAAATTCTGGAACTTCGTTTTCATAATTTAAAACTAATTTATTAACATTTTTTCGCTCAAAAGTAAAAATACTATCTGTTTTGATATTTTCTAACCATTTTTTGAACACAATTTGATTGTTCTTGAAACCATAAATCGAGATCGGAACATTAGTTTGTGTTTTGTTTCGAACAGTAAATGTTAACTTTTCGTCGGTTTTAGAATAATTTGTGATTTTATAATCTATTATTTTTCGAGAATCAACGATGGTTTCCTGAAACCAATCTATATTTTTAGTTGTTTTGGATTTTATAATGGAAATAAAATCGAATTCCGAAGTTTGCTTATTTGAATTTAGTTGTACAAATTCCTGAATACTTTTCTGAACTTTATTTTCATCTAAATACGAATCTAAATATTTTAAACTCAATCCGGCTCGATACTTTCCTGCAATTTTCTCATTAAAACGTATAAATGTTTCTTGAGAATCTCCAATAGCCTGATCCAAATTAATTCGAGCCATTAGCATATAAAAATAACTGTATTGCTCATTAAAATCAAGATTTACAAGGTTGTAACCTTTTAAAATTTTGAGCTTAGCAACTTTTCCCATCATTTTGGCATCGGGATAATTTTCGTTCATATATTTCATCATTTCAAAAACTTGAATTCCGTCGTAGATCCAATTATCTTTTCTAGGATTTAGTCGTAAGGTGTTTTTAAGATAATTATTTAGATACGTTTTCAAAAATTTCATTTCGTAAATAAAATCATTCGGAAACGGATTCATAAACGATGGCAATTGATTTAATCCATAAAAAGGATTTCGCTCATAATCATCTTGCGAAACTATTATTTTTTGGTTTTGATAAGTTCCAATATTTTGATTTACAAAACCAACTACTTTGTTGATTATCAAAGATTTTCTGATTTCATCGAGTTTTTTTTCTTTAATATTAGAACTAATTTCAAATGTATCATTTTTGTAAGTCAAAAACTCCGATTTGGTTTGTAAATACAAACTAAAACTAGTTCGGTTTTGACCAGTGAAAATTAATTTATTTGGGGTTGTACCATTGCTTTCAGTATTCAAATCCGAAATTATGGTTATGTTTTCTGGAACTAAAATTTCGATTTCGTAATCCGAAATTCCGTTGGCAATATCATCAATATCGGCGTTACTATTAGTCACAAAACCTCCGTTTTCGAATCGAGCAGGAGTCAAAAAACAATCTTGCAAATTCCAATTTCCGTTATCGTCGTAGCCATAACCTGTAAACTTATTACTTGGAATTTTTAGGATATATTTTACAGTAAATTTTGATTTTTGGTGTGGAAGTAATGGATTTTGAAGAAAAATTTCTACTAAATCAACATTTTTTTCTAAATGAGAATATTTTACGGGTAGATTATTTTCGTCAATTACCGAAATTATGTTCGTATTCCCTCTTTCAAATTCTTTCGAAATTTGAAAACTTCGAACAAATTCATCCGAGAAACGTTTTGCCAAAAGTGATTTATTGCTAGAATAAGCATTGTTCCAATCGTTTAGAATTATAGAATTAAGTGTTTCGTTAGATGGATTTTGAAAGGTAATTTCTTGCGAAACAGTTAGTGTTTTATTCTTTAAATCAGCAACAACATTCAATCTAGAATTATTTTGTGCGAAATTTTGGGTTGTTATAAAAATAAAAAAGAATAAAGTTGTGTGTAAAGACTTCAATGTAAATGGTTGATTTTAATTTAATAAGTAGCGCAATTTATTCATTTTATAGTTACATAAAAATGATTTTGAATGTTTATTTATAAAAAATATTAAACTAATTTTGTTTATTAATTTTTATAAAATGAAAAACCTTTATACTCTACTTTTTCTATTTGTTTCAGTAGCGGGATTTAGTCAAGTTTTTATAAACGAAATAGATCCTGATACCACAGGAAACGACACTTTAGAATTTATTGAACTGAAATCTACAACTCCTAATTTTTCATTAAATGGTTATGTTTTGGTTTTTTATAATGGTTTAACATCTGGATTAGGAAATCTGAGTTATTACGCATTGGATTTAGATGGTTATTCGACGGATGCTAATGGAAATATTCATTTCGGAAATTCGTTAGTCTCGCCAACACCAAAAATTATATTTCCAAATACAACTATTCAAAACGGACCCGATGCCGTTGCTTTATATCTTGGTAATGCTTTGGATTATCCTATAAACACAGTTGCAACTAACACCAATTTAATCGATGCATTGGCTTATTCCAACAGCAATGCATATAATGCAACTGTATTAATGAATATTTTTGGAATTACCCAAAGCACCAATGAAACCGCGAATTTAAATTCAGGAACACAATCCATTCAAAGAAAAAGTGATGGAACTTATGAAGTAAAAAATCCAACTCCAGGTGTAAATAACGATGGTACAGGAATTATTTTTAATTATCTTTCTATTACGCCTAATGTTACAACTATTACAGAAGGTCAAAATTTAACTATTACTTTTTCTACATCTCAAGTAATTACAAGTTCACCTTTAACCCTTAATTTTACTTTAGATAATGGAACATTTAATTCCGTTGATTTTTCGGGTAATTTATCTGCTACAATTCCAGTTGGCTCGTCCACAACTACTGTAACAATTACTATTTTAAATGACGCAATTAATGATGGCGACGAAGAATTGAAAATTACCGTAAATTCGCTCCCGATTCAATATTCCTTAAGCAACAACAACATAATTGTAAGGGTAAATAATGTTAATTTTGCAACACTTCCTTTTGGGTCTCCTGCAAATCCTACCTATGGAAATATTATCAGTACTGCTCCCAACGGATATTACGCATCGATTGAAGGGCTTTCGGGGGCAGCCTTAAAAAAAGGTTTGCAGGACATTATTGCAAATCCAGCCGTTGTTCATGCTCATGTATATGGAGATATTTATGATATTTTGAAAGTTGCAGATCAAAATCCAGAAAATAGCAACCAAGTTTGGTTAATATATAACGAAATCCCAAGATCTAAAATCGATAATCAAACAGGAAACAGTATTGTTGGCAAGTGGAATCGCGAACATATATATTGTCAGTCTCGTGGAGGTTTTGCCGATGCAACATCATTTATTCCAGCAGGAATAAATGTATGGACAACCACTGGACCGGATGTAATCGCAACAGGTCATGGAGATGCACATCATTTAAGAGCTGTGTACGGTCAAGAAAATTCATCTCGGAATAATCGAAATTATGGTGTAGATTACAATGGACCAAATACTTCTGTAACCTCTTGGCATGGCGATGTAGCTCGCTCTTTGTTTTATATGGCAGTTAGGTACAACGGTTTACAAGTTGTAAACGGAAACCCAACAGATTTACCAATCGGATATATTGGTGATTTAGCAACACTACTAAATTGGAATACTCAAGATAAAGCCGATGATTTTGAAATGAATCGTAATAATTATATTTATACTTGGCAACAAAACCGTAATCCATTTATTGATCATCCCGAATTAGCAAGTTATATTTTTGGTACAAATTATGGTCAACCTTGGTCGTCGAATTTAAATTCAGAAGATTTTTTGGAATCTAAAATCGGAATTTATCCAAACCCTACTAAAAATATTTTGAATTTTACTGGAATTTCGGATAATTCTAAAATTGAGATTTATAATGTGCTTGGCGAAAAAATATTAAGTATGCTAATAAATCAAACCCAAACTGTTCCTGTTAATTTTTCAACAGGAATATATTATGTAAAAATTAGTTTCGAAGACAAAACAATTGACAGAAAACTAATTATAGAATGAAAAAAAAATGAAATTTGAAAGGATATATCAAATAGTTTTTACAAAAAAACCATTCAATTCTGAATGGTTTTTTATATAAAAAGAGCCGGCGGAGGGACTCGAACCCACGACCTGCTGATTACAAATCAGCTGCTCTAGCCAACTGAGCTACGCTGGCAATACGCATGCAAATATAAATTTGATTTTTAATAATCCAAAATAAATTTACATTTATTTTAAATTATTTTTAATTACAAAGTGTTGATTTTTTCAACCAATTGGTTTGCAGCAGTTTCTAAATCTGTTCCAATTGCTTTGAAATGAGATTTTTTATTTTCAACGTTTTTTTGGTTTACTCTAACTATCAAACTGTCAAATGTAGCAATTGCTTCGTCGATTAATCCGTTTGATTTTTCGGTAGGTTTTCCTGTTGTTGCCATTTCCCAAAGGTAAACTGCTTCTATAATATCACCTAAAACGTAATTGATGTCTTTTTTTAAATTTTTAATGTTTGCCATTGTGTTTTTAAATTTGAATTTTTATTTCGGGTGCAAAAGTACAACTAATAAATATATAAATTGCTACAAAACGTAAATTTCTAATAATGATGCTTTTCCAGACAATTCAAAATGATTCATTTGGGCTGGAATCAATATTGTATCTCCTTTTTTGTATCGAAATTCTTCATTGTTATACAATATTTCAAAATCCCCATCAACACACATATATACTGTAAAAAATTTACTGGTTTTATGAATACTGGTTTTTCCATCAAGCGGAATAAAATTGGTGGTAAAATAAGGGCAATTTACAGTCTCATTACTTTGATTAATTGTTTTAGAATATTTTTTTTGAGTTTCGACTTTATTATAATTTATGGCTTCGAGAGCCAAATCGGTATGTAACTCGCGTTCATTTCCTTTGGCGTCTTTGCGGTCAAAATCGTATATTCTATAAGTAATGTCAGATGTTTGCTGTATTTCTGCAACTACCAAACCTGCGCCAATAGCATGAATTGTTCCTGTTTCTATAAAAAAAACATCGCCTTGATATACTTTTTTGGAATCGAGGATATTCAATATAGTTTTATTTTCTAAATTTTTTAAATAAATTTCTTTAGATGAATTTTCATTGAAACCAACAATTATTCTAGCGTTTTCGTCGGCTTGCATAATGTACCACATCTCGGTTTTGCCAAACGAATTGTGTCTTGCTTTTGCCAATTCGTCGTTTGGATGAACTTGAATCGATAAATCTTGTTTGGCATCGAGGTATTTAAAAAGCAAAGGAAATTCGAAACCAAATTTTTTGTGAATATTGGTTCCTAGAATTTCGTTTGGAAAATGTGCTATTATTTCGTTGAGTGATTTTCCTTGGTATTTGCCATTGGCAACAACGCTTAAATCTTTCGGAACCGTCGAAATTTCCCAACTTTCGCCAGTAGTTTTTGAGGTTATTGGTTTATTGAGAATTGTTTCTAACTTTGTTCCGCCCCAAATTCTATCTTTTAGAATTGGATAAAATTGAATCGGGTAAGGTTGAAATTCCATTTTATTTTAAATTTTTTAAGAATTCTAATGCTTTTGGTATGTGTTTGGTCGCCATCATTGAGTCGAAAATAAGTTGAATTGTACCTGTTTTATCAGCAATATAGGTAACTCGACCTGGAATTAATCCCAGCAAATTGGTTTTTACTCCAAATAATTTTCGGAGTTTTGTTGAATTGTCAGACAGCAATAAAAATGGTAATTTGTATCGTTTTGCGAATTTTTCGTGACTTGCAACTGTGTCTCCACTTATACCAATTACTTCGGCACCTAAATCTTTAAAATCTTCGTATTGATCTCTAAAACTGCAGGCTTGCGCGGTGCAACCTGGCGTGTTGTCTTTTGGGTAAAAATAAATTACGACTGGTTTTTGACCCACGATTGTTGTGCTGTCAAAATCGTTGTCATTAGTATCTTTTGCTGTAAAATTTGGAATTTTATCTCCGATTTGTAGTGCCATTATTCACCTTTATAAGTTACAAAATTGCGTTCAGTTTCGTATAATATTACTTCGATTTCGAATCGTGATTCTATTCTTTTTCGCATTTTATTCCAGATTACAACAGCAATGTTTTCGGCTGTTGGAATTAGGTTTTCGAATTCTGGAACGTCGAGATTCAAGTTTTTATGATCGAATTGGTTTTCGACTTCCTCTTTTATCATATCGGAAAGAAATTTTACGTCCATAACATAACCCGTTTCTGGATCGATTTGCCCTGTAACACTCAAAATCAAATCGTAATTATGACCGTGAAAATTTAGGTTATTGCATTTGCCAAAAATGGCTTGGTTTTTCTCGAACGACCAATCTTTGCGGTGCAAACGATGTGCTGCGTTGAAATGTGCTTTGCGTGAAATGGTTACTTTCATGAAAAATTTTTAGTTTTTGAAATCTTAAATCTTGTGATCTTCTATATAATGATAAAACTTGTCGAAAATTATTTTGAACCAAATAGTGTAAATATCTGGATTTAAATTCATATCCTGTTTTACATCTTCGATTTTCATCCATTTCCAAGCCTCAACTTCCTCTAGATTTATAATTGGGTTTTCGTTGAAATAACCAATCATAACGTGATCTAACTCGTGTTCTGTTAGTCCATTATCGAATGGTGCTTTGTATATAAAATAAAATAATTCTTTGAGTTCGGTCTTGAAACCCATTTCTTCAAACAATCGTCGGCTACCCGCTTGCAAATTACTTTCGCCATTGCGCTGGTGACTGCAACAGGTGTTGGTCCAAAGCATTGGTGAGTGGTACTTGTGATGCGCCCTTTGCTGAAGCATTATTTCGTTATTTTTGTTCAGGACAAATACTGAAAAAGCACGGTGCAAAACTGCTTTTTCGTGTGCTTCTAATTTTGGCATTAGTCCAATTTGCTCATCAAGTTCATTGACTAATATTACATGTTCTTCTTGCATAAATAGTTTTAGAATTACAAAATTACAAAAAAAAGAGGATTAATAAAACTTGGTTTAACACTATGTTTTGTTTTGTTTTATTGAAAATTGATTATTTTTGTTAAATGAGCCGAATAACTACAAGAACCGCCACTTTTAATGATTTAGAAATACTCTTGTCATTCGAACAAGGAATTATTGATGCCGAACGCCAATTTGACGAAAGTCTAAAATTAGGCAAAATATCTTATTATGATATCAAAGAAATGATTGAAAACCCAGGGGTCGAAGTCGCCGTAGCAGTTTTAGACAATAAAATAATAGGTTCTGGATATGCAAAAATCATTGAAGCAAAAAATTATTACGATTTCGAGAAATACGCCTATTTGGGTTTTATGTTCACTGATAATCACTTTCGTGGAATGGGAATTAACAACAAAATAATTGATTATTTGAAAAATTGGTGCCTTTTTAAAAACATTATCGAATTGAGACTTGATGTTTATGACTCGAACACATCAGCAATTAAATCCTATGAAAAATCGGGATTTAAAAAAGACATGGTCAATATGAGAATTCGTTTAAAATAAAAACCAAAACAATAGTTTTTTCGTAATTTAGAATGAATATATAAATCAATTATAAATGAATGTTAATTTGTAAACCAACTGACAAATACTTGTTAGGAATCAATTTACATTTGTATTTAAAATTAGAACATTATGAAAACAATACCATTTTTAAGTTCCTTATTTGTGTTTGCATTATTTATGTTTACTGCATGTGGACAAACAACTAAACAAAAAAATACACCAACAACAACAATTACTATGGAAAACGAAAACACCAAACCCAACAATCCCTATTATTCTAGAACTTCGACCGAAAAACTAAATGTTTCAGATGCCGAATGGAAAAAAGTTTTGCCCGAAAACCTATATGCAACTGCCAGAAATGGAGATACCGAACGAGCATTTACAGGAAAAATTTATAATTCCGATACCAAAGGGACTTATTATTGCGCGGCATGTGGTAATAAATTATTCAAATCTGATCAAAAATTTTCAAGTTCTTGCGGATGGCCAAGTTTTTTTGAGCAAGACAATAAAAATAGCGTAGTTTACAAAGATGACAATTCCTATGGAATGAAACGAATTGAAGCACTTTGTGGTCGTTGTAATGCGCATTTAGGGCATTTGTTTGATGATGGTCCTGCTCCAACAGGCAAACGCTACTGCATGAACGATGTGTCGTTAGAGTTCGTTCCTTTTTCAGACGAAGCCTCGAACAAAACGAGTACTAATTTAGAGACAATTACACTCGGAGGTGGATGTTATTGGTGTGTAGAAGCCGTTTATGAAAATTTGCAAGGAGTAAAAACAGTAGTTTCAGGCTTTTCTGGCGGAAAAACTATTAACCCTAGTTATCGCGAAGTTTGCACTGGCGAAACTGGTCATGCCGAAGTTGTTCAAATAACTTTCGACAAAACAGTAACTAATTTAGACGAAATTTTTAAAGTTTTTTTCACCGTTCATGATCCAACAACGCTCAACAGTCAAGGAGCAGATGTTGGTACGCAATATCGTTCTATAATTTTTTATAATAGCGAAGAACAAAAAAATGCAGCAAGTTCTATAATCAATCAATTAAATGCTGAAAAAGTATATTCTAATCCAATTGTTACTGTTATAGAGCCATTTGTAAAGTTTTACAAAGCCGAAGATTATCATCAAGATTATTATAACAACAACAAAAACGAGGGTTACTGCAGAATGGTTATCCAACCTAAAATCGAAAAGTTCGAAAAAATTTTTAAAGATAGATTGAAAAAGAAATAATTTTTAATAGTTACATAAAAGCCGAAAACTTATGATTTCGGCTTTTGTTGTTATCGTTTTAGTGCAAAGTGTGATTTAAAAACTTTTGGAATATTTTTTTCGGTGTAATTTACTGTAAACCAGTAGTCTGTTGCAGGTAATAGTTCTCCATTATAGGTTCCGTCCCAACCCAAACTTGTTGGACTAATTTCTTTTATTAGTTTTCCGAATCGATCGAATATATAAATCCTAGCGTCGAGTTGTTCTTGCAGACCAACCACATTCCAATTATCATTAAAACCGTCGTTGTTTGGAGTAAAATAATGCGGATAATCAGCAACTAAGATATAAGTTGGAGGTGAAATTCCACAACCATTTTTATCACGAACTATAATTGTATGATTTCCGAAATTGGGATTTTCAAAAACTGGGCTGTCTTGATAATTACCTTCATCGAGTTGGTATTCGTATACACCTCCCGAGCCTGTTGCAACAATAGTTATGTTTTGATTCTCTGCAAAAGCATCGCTTACAGTATAACTTACAATTGCTGGTTGCGATTGAATTACTGAAACTATTACAGGTTTTGAAGAACAGGTCGTTGCCGTATTTGTTGCAACAAGAGTATAAATACCAGATGTTGAAACTGTTAATGAACTATTGTTTCCAACCACCAAATTGTTCTGGTCTGTCCATATGAAGGTATTTGACAAAGAACTCAAGTTACTGTCGATTGTATAAGGATTTAGAATTACTCCTGTTATATTACTGGCACAAATTACCCCATTTTTAGGTGTTGGTTCAGGTATTTTATTTACAATAATCTGAATGTTAATAACATCAAAACAAGCAGGAGCCAGAGCGTTTTTTACCCTTGCGTAAACAGATTGCAAAGTTGTTGATGTTATTGGATTGTTTCCAGAATTAGCATCTGTTGCACTTGAGTAATACGAAACAGAAAATTCTAAAGAATTTTGATTACCTAGAACAATTGAATTAAATGAAGTTAAGTCAATTGTTGTCATACCATCGTTCAATGAGTCTAAATCGCAAACAGTTCTGTTTGCCAGAGGAACAACATTTGCAATTGGTTGTGGTACTATTGTAATCGTAAAAGAATTTTCATCGAGTTCAATAAGCCCACGTGATGGAGGCGAAACATAAACAAAAATTGTGGTTGGTGTTGTGGATATCGATTGACCAGCATTTAGTAACGTTCCAAAACCATTTGGACCGCCAGATGCAGTATAATAATTTCCATGAATCAATGTTGGTAAGATATAACTTGTATTACAAGTCGCTACATTGACTGGAGCATCGGCTATTTTGTTAAATATTCGAACAGTAAAACTATTTTCTGAGGTACAAATTGGTGTAGTTGTTGAGGCAGCGTAAATATAAATTAAGGTTGATGGAGCCTTAAGTATGGTACCAGCAGAAATTAAAAATCCTGTACCATTTGGTCCTCCTGGTGCTGAATAATAATTTCCAGCAGTTAAAGGTGTTAGTGTATAAGACGTATAAACATCTACATCGGATCTGGAATTTATTGCTGGTGATGGTAAAATGTTGACATTAAATGTAACTTCGTTCTGACATCCACCACCATTGTTTACATATACATAGATTAATTGTGTTGCTGTGATTAATGAACCCGAAAAAAGAATTGTTCCTGTACCGTTGGTATCCGTATAATAATTCCCCACTGTTAAATTCGGTAAGGCATAATTTACACAAGTAGTTACATCGCTAATGGGTTGTATAAAAGGTAAAACAATATTTACTGTAAAAAACATATTACCAGAGCATCCATCGCTTCCAACCGCATATACATAAATTTGCTTTGTTGAAGTAATTATTGAACCTACTGCTAGTGGTGTTCCAGTTCCGTTTATTGCTGTAAAATAATTCCCTATTTCTAAAGTTGGCAAAGTATAACTAACACATCTTGTTACATCTGGAATTGCAGGTAAACCAATAAAGATTTTAAAAGAACTTTCTTTTGGACAACTTGGTATTGTAGCCGTTTGAGAATATACATAAATCGTCTGACTTGTTGTGATGTTTGTACCTGCGCTTAACTGATTTCCAACTCCTCCATTTGTTGTATAATAATTTCCGACTAATAAAATAGGCAATGTGTAACTTGAACAAGCAAAAATATTTGGGTAACTTGGTATAATTGGTGAAGCGTTGATAGTTATGGTAAAACTAGTTTCTGAAACACAAAATGGTGGCAATAAAGACTTATAATACAAATAAAGTGTTTGAGTTGTAATAATTACACTTCCGCTAGCTACCATTGTACCTCCACCGTTTGGTTGTGTATAGTAACTCGCATAACTCAAAGTCGGTAATGTATATTTATCGCAGTAAGATGACGAAGGAGGTATGATTGTTGCTAAATCAATGATAGTAACCGAAAAATTTGTTTCGGCAGCACAAGATCCATTATTTGCATAAATATAAACAGTTTGGTTTGTATTAATTACATTACCAGCAAATAAAGGTATTCCAGTTCCTGAAGTTCCTGTAAAATAATTTCCATGAACTAGTACGGGCAGCGTGTAGTCAACACATACAATCGAATTTTGTAAAGTATCGACCAGAGGTAGCGGATTTACTACCAAGACAAAACTTGTAGTAGCAAAACAACTTGAATCGGTTGCATTATCAACTCGAACATAAATAATTTGCCCATTCGTTCCCATGTAATTTAGGGTTGGCAAAGAGGCGTTTCCTGTATTAGCATCGTTCTGGTTTGCATAGTATGATACAGAATAAATACTAGGATTTTGTAATCCAAGAATACTTGGATTGACTGTTATGAAATCGAAATTTGCAGTTCCAGAACCTGTCTTAGTTTCGCATTCTGGCAAAATTAATGCTGTATTTGCAAATGGAGGAGCAGTCAATAACAACTGAAATGTTTTAATTGTGTAACATAGTGTAATTGGATTAGTTATTCTTACATAAATTGTTTGATTTCCTGCACTAGTATATATGTTTGATAAAGCTGATATATTTCCAATTGCATTTGGCATAGAATCGAAATAAGAAACTAAAAAATTAACAGGTAATCCCACCAAAACTTTGGGAGTATTTATCGATAAATCATAATTGTAATTCGTTAATCCAATGTTACATTTATATAAATTTACTGGATTTGGTGTTATAATTTGAGGATAAAACTCTATTAAAACCGAATTTGTTATTGGTTGACAAGGATTCAAAATTTTAGTATACGTAACCTCATAAACCCCTGGTTGTGTAACATTTAGACTATTCCCTGTTTGACCAACAATTGAATTTCCGTTTAATGTCCACACAAAAGAATAGTTTGCAGGATTGAGTCCTGTATTTATAGTATAATTTCCACCATAACAAATTGCGGTGTTACTTGCCACGGTCAAATCGGGACCTAAAACATCTTGACCAATATTGAAACTTGTAGAAGATAAAAATATAGCCGAATCCGAAAGAGAATCATTTCGGTCAGCAATCACCATCTTTATATGATAAAGTGTATTTGGTATCAAAGTTGCCCCAGCAGTCATCAAAACGGTTTGACCATTAAAATCAGTCGCAGATCCATTAGCAGCAGATCCACCGTTAAAACTTCCAAAAAAATTGGAATTTGCCGACGCACAATTCGAGTTATATAAAAAATCACGAATGGTAATAACTGATATCGGTAGATTTGTTCCTGGAACAATAGCCAAGTTCGTTGTAATGCCAGTTACCGTATTGGTTAAAAGAAAAGCAAACGCATCGGAAAAGTTACATTGAAAATTTCCATATTCTTCAGAAGCAAATACAAAATCAAAACTAAAATTAGCAGAAATTGGTGTGAAATCGAATTCTAAAGCAGTTGCATTTGTTGAAACCATATTAATTCCCGAGGCTGCCAAAGTAGTTTGCAATTGAACGTCACCAGCCCAAGCAGGCGAGCCATCTCCCAAATTATGAATGTTTGGCCCAGGTGCATTTGTTGCGTTTCCCGTACTCAAAATAACGCCACTTTGTATCGGAAAATTAGGATTTGTATTCTGAAAATAACCGATACCGTTTACACCAACATTAGTTCCTGTAGAACTTGTTATGTTAGTCGCCGAAACGCATGGCGAATTAATCAGAACGTTGTTTACCAATTGCGGAACTGTATAGGTACTTGTGTTCACAGTAATTGATTGAGAAAACATTGAATAACAAGTTGTTAACGACAAAAAAATAATTATTTTTTTCATAAAAATTCATTTTTACATTACAAATTTATAAAATTATATCGACAAACGGCAAAATTAATCGTTAAAATGCTCGTGCTTTAAAATTATTCGCTTTAGTTCGAAAACATAAATTTCAAGTTTCTAAATTGATAGATTATAACTATATTTGCACGATTTTAAAAACATAAAAATGTCACTAGTTACCCTTCTTTCGCCGCAAATTTCTATTGCAATTCAAAAATTGTTTGACGTTACTGTCGAAAAAATTGAATTTCAATCGACTCGCAAGGAATTCGAAGGCGATATTACTATGGTAATTTTTCCGTTATTGAAACAAATCAAGAGTAATCCTGTGGAACTAGGCAACAAAATTGGTCAATACTTGGTTGATAATGTTGTCGAAGTTTCAAAATTTAATGTGGTTTCTGGATTTTTGAATATTGTGATTTCTGATGCGTATTATGTTGATTTTTTCAATGGAATTAAGGACAATACGACTTTTGGTTTTGTTGCGCCTTCGCCAGATGCAAAAGCGGTTATGGTCGAATATTCTTCGCCAAACACCAACAAACCTTTACATTTGGGTCATGTTCGAAATAATTTATTGGGTTATTCGGTGGCAGAAATCATCAAAGCATCGGGAAAAAAAGTGTACAAAACACAAATCATCAACGATCGAGGAATTCATATTTGTAAATCGATGTTGGCTTGGAAACTTTATGGAAACGGAGAAACTCCAGAATCATCAGGCTTAAAAGGCGATAAATTAGTTGGGAATTATTATGTGAAGTTTGAACAAGAATTTCAAGAAGAGTTAAGTTTATGGTTAAAATCAGAGATTCCTAAACCAATAATAGATGAACTTGAAAAATTAACAAAATCCAAGGAATTTCAAGATTTTATGGATGAAGAAATAAAAAGAAACCAAAATTTTTTAAATTATTCTGTTCATGAGAAAAATGATTTTTTTGAAGAATTAAATAACAAAGCACAGAAAAGATTTTATAAAAATCATTTTTTTAAAAACTACAGTAAATTAGGTTTAGAAGTACAACAAATGCTACTCGATTGGGAAGCAGGAAAACCAGAGATAATTCAACTTTGGAAAACCATGAATCAATGGGTTTATGACGGTTTTGCCGAAACATACAAAAGTTTGGGTGTAGATTTCGATTCCTATTTCTACGAAAGTGATACCTATTTGTTAGGAAAAGATATTGTTCAAATTGGTTTAGAAAAAGGCGTTTTCGAGAAAGATCCAGACGGTTCGGTTTGGATAGATTTAACCGAAGACGGTTTGGACAGAAAAATTGTGTTGCGTTCTGACGGAACATCGGTGTACATGACGCAAGATATTGGTACTGCAATTCAGCGAATTAAAGATTTTCCAGATGTCGGTGGCATGGTTTATACCGTTGGAAACGAGCAAGATTATCATTTCAAGGTTTTGTTTTTAATTCTAAAAAAACTCGGCTTCGATTGGGCTCAAAACTTGTTTCATTTGTCCTACGGAATGGTCGATTTACCATCTGGGAAAATGAAATCGCGCGAAGGTACGGTTGTAGATGCAGATGATTTGATGCAAGAAATGACAGAAACAGCACAAAAACTTTCTGAAGATTTGGGCAAACTCGATGGTTATTCTGATGATGAAAAATCGAAATTGTACAATACTATTGGAATGGGCGCTTTGAAATATTATATTTTGAAAGTCGACCCGAAAAAACGAATTTTATTCAATCCCGAAGAATCTGTGGATTTTACAGGAAATACTGGACCTTTCATTCAATATACGTTTGCAAGAATTCAATCCATAATTCGTAAATCTAATTTTGATTTCTCAAATAAAACAGCAACTTTAACGTTACATGAAAAGGAGAAGGAATTAATTAAACAAATGGAATTGTATCCCGAAATTATTCAGAATGCAGCGCAAAATCATAGTCCAGCCTTGATTGCGAATTATACTTATGATTTAGTTAAGGAATACAACTCTTTTTATCAAACAGTTTCGATTTTAGGCGAAGAAAACGAGACCAAGAAAATTTTTAGAGTGCAATTATCTAAAAAAGTTTCAGAAATTGTGGCATCGAGTTTCGGTTTGCTAGGGATTTCTGTTCCTAACCGAATGTAATTTTTAGGTTTTAAAATTCATAATTTAAATTTATAACTCAAGAGAGTGAACACAACAAAATCCTATTTTTTACAATCATTTTTGATTGTTTTTCTAGCGGCATTTTTCTTTTTAGTTATAAAAGAATTTTTACCTAAAAAAATCTTTTCAGAAAAGGCAGGAACTACTAAAAACATTCTGATTGACAGCATGTTGATTGATGCTTTAAAACAAGAAAAAGATTCAAGTAATTTGGCAGTTGAAGGCGATTCTTTAGCAAATCAACCCATTTCGTTTTTCGAAAATAATGGCGTTACGTTCCCCGAAGAAACTTTTGAAAACTACAATGGTTATCAATATTTAATTCCGTTCTACGAAAATTTATTTCAATTAGAGACTTCAAAAACAGGAAACGTACGAATTGCCTATTTTGGAGATTCCATGACCGATGGCGATTTGATTGTTCAGGATTTACGAAACGAATTTCAAAATCGTTTTGGAGGCGAAGGCGTTGGGTTTGTTTCCATAACATCCGAATCTGCTGCTTCTCGTGGTTCTATAACGCATCAATATTCCGAAAATTGGAAAACACAATCGTATTTGAATGTTAGAACTCCAATTCGTTCTTTTGGAGTAAATGGTCACGTATTTTTCGCAAAAGATAGTGTAGACAAAACTTGGATTCGATTTAAGGCAAGTAATTATAAAAATATTTCGCAACTCAATAATCCAACTTTATTTTACGGAAGTTCTGACAATCAAAATGGTCAAATTGATTATAAAATTGGAAATGATACTTTGCATAAAAAACTTTCTGCAAGCAATTTATTAAATACAATAACTCTTGCACCATATAATCTAAAAAACCTGAAAGTAGATTTTCAAAATGCAAGACGTGTGCCGATTTACGGATTCAATTTCGACGATGGCAAAGGAGTTCATGTCGATAATTTTTCGCAAAGAGGAAATTCAGGTATTCCTATTTCTAAATTTGATGTAAATTTGATGCAGGCTTTTCAGAGAAAATTAAATTACGATATGATTGTTTTGCATTACGGAACAAATGTTTTGGGTTATGGAACACTCGATTTTTCTTGGTATGACAAAAGTATGACTCGAACTGTAAACCGTTTGAAATTATGCTTCCCTGGAGTTCCGATTTTAATAATTTCTACCGCAGATAAGTCTACAAAATACGATTTACAAATGAAAACCGACTCGGCAGTTGTGCCTTTGAGTACGTCTCAAAAAAGTTATGCACTCAAAACACAATCGGGTTTTGTGAATTTATACACGCTCATGGGAGGCGATGGATCGATGACAAAATGGGTTGAACAAGATCCAAGTTTAGCAAACAAAGATTATACACATTTTAACCCACGAGGAGCAAAAAAAATTGCAGAAATGCTCTATGGCGAAATCAACAAAGGCTACGAGCAATACAAAATTTTACGAAAAAACAGAAAAACCAAACCAATCGAATTGCCAAAAACAGATAGTATTACTCCAAATTCCACAAGTACAAATGAGTAATAAATTCTTTTTTATCGTTTTATTTTTAATTTTAGGTTTCACTATGAAAGCACAAGTTCAAGATTCAATTTCACTTGAAGTTGATTCTGTTGCAATCAAAAAAACGATTGTAATTCCAGAAAATACAGTTCAAAATTCTAATGGAATTACTAATTTTCTAACTAAACTTTCTGAATTACAAAAAACAAAAATAGGAAAAATTAACATCGTTCATATTGGTGATTCTCACATTCAAGCCGATTTGATGACAGACAAAATCCGAAAATTATTTCAAACTAATTTTGGAAACGCTGGTCGTGGATTTGTTTTTCCGCATTCATTAGCACATACAAACGGAAGTTGGGATATTCATTTTTCATCAAAGCAAAATTGGGATAGTTACCGGAATATTTATCCCGTCAAGGATTATAAGGTTGGTTTAAGCGGCATTGCTTTGGTGAACAAATATAAAGAATTCGACATCGAATTATCTACAAAAGAAGAAGGCAATTTTTTTAAAACCATAAAAATAATTACTCCAAATAACATTCGGAATTTTGAAGTTTCTGTTCAAGAAAATAAAATTTCAAAAGAAACTAGAATTCCAAAAATTATTACACATGTAGTTAAAAAAAAGGAATCTATTTCTGTAATTGCATCCGAGTATCGTATTTCGGTTTTAGAACTCAAAAAAGCCAATCGTTTGAAATCGAATAAAATACGAAAAGGTAAAGTTTTAAAAATTCCAAATAACGAAACTATTTCAAGAATCACCGAAACATCAGAATTTGTTCCGTTGCAACTGATTTCGGATACAAATTATCACTATTATACTTTTGAAACTCTTCAAAATAAAATAGATATTTTTTCGACTAAAAATGAAACAGAATTTAACCTCAATGGAATTATTTTAGAAAACGGAAATTCTGGAGTTTTATATCATAATATTGGTGTAAACGGAGCAAAACTATCGGATTATAATAAATATCCTTTGTTTTTTGAGCAACTCAAAGCCTTGAATCCCGATTTGGTTATCGTTTCTTTAGGTACAAATGAGTCTTTTGGTTCAATCAAAACCGAAGATTTTATGATTGAATTGGATTTATTTCTAAAAAATATAAAAACACAAGTTCCAACGACAGAATTTTTATTATCAACTCCTCCTCCGTCGCTAATCAAACAACAATTCGAAAATGTTTTAGTTGCTGATTATGCTGCAAAAATAATTAATTATGGAGTCGAAAATAATTACACCATTTGGGATTTATATGCTCAATTTGGAGGATTATTTGGTGTGGAACAAAACTATAATAATGGATTAATGGCAAATGACAAGGTGCATTATTCTAAAAAAGGCTACGATCAGCAAGGCGATTTGTTGTATGATGCTATTGCAAAATCATTAGAAAATTTTCAAACTAAAAAATAATACTATCAAGTGATTGACCTTTCTGAAATTCAAAATTGGTTCTATAATACCTTTCCACAAATCACAACGGCACAAGTCGAAAATTGGTTAACCTACAACCCAAAAGAGCCTATTTTGTTCAATACGGCTTTGTTTTTAGGAATGTTTTTGTTTTTCTATCCGATTTATATTTTGACAACAAAAGCAAAAACTTTAGTTTTTAGGCATTTGTATGTTTTTGCTTTTTCATTATTTTTCTATTATAAATCAAGCGGGATTTATTTCTGTTTGTTGCTTTTTTCTGGAGTTGTCGATTATAATATTGCTAAACTCTTGTATGAAGAAAGAATCCAGAGTTTCAGGCGTTTTTACTTAGTAATGAGTGTAATTTTAAACCTAGGTTTTCTTGGATATTTCAAATATTCTAATTTCTTTTTAGAAAATTATAATCTCATTTCTGGCGAACATTTTGATTTTGTAAAAATAATTCTTCCAGTCGGAATTTCGTTTTATACTTTTCAATCCATGAGTTACATCATCGATATTTATCGTCGCGAATTACAACCTACAAAGAATGTTTTGGATTATATGTTTTTCGTTTCATTTTTCCCGCAATTAGTTGCTGGTCCAATTGTTAGGGCGTCAGAGTTTATTCCACAAATCTACTCGAAATTGCAACTCACACGACAAGATGTAAATAATGCTTTGTTTTTGATCATTGGTGGATTAATCAAAAAAACATTTATATCGGATTATATTTCACTCAATTTTGTAGACCGCGTTTTCGATGCACCAAAAAGTTATTCGGCTTTCGAGAATTTGATGGCGAGTTATGGCTACACAATTCAAATTTATTGTGATTTTTCAGGCTATTCGGATATGGCAATTGGAATTGCATTGCTTATGGGATTTAAACTTTCCGTAAACTTCCGAACTCCATATAAATCGGCTTCAATAACCGAGTTTTGGCGTCGCTGGCATATTTCGTTATCAACTTGGTTGCGAGATTATTTGTACATTTCGTTAGGCGGGAACAGAAAAGGAAAATTCCGAATGTACTTTAACCTTTTCTTGACGATGCTTTTGGGCGGATTGTGGCATGGAGCCTCATGGAAATTCATGGCTTGGGGTGCTTTACACGGAACGCAATTGGTTATTGAACGACTTTTCAAGGATTATGTTCGTTTACCAAAAAACAAATTTACATGGTTCATAAGTGTGATTCTAACCTTTAATTTTGTGGCTTTTTGTTGGATATTTTTTAGAGCCAAAGATTTTTCAAATGCGTTTGACATCATCAACAATATCTCGCAATTACAATTCAATATCGAGCAATGGCAAACAATTATTTTTGGATATAAAAACGTATTTACGGTAATGGCAATTGGTTATGCTTGGCATTTTCTTCCAAATAAAATATCAGATTTTATGAAATTGATTTTCGATAAAATGCCAATTGTCATCAAAGCCTTAATTTTAGCCTTGACGTTTTGGGTGGTATATGCAATAGAAACCTCTGGTCCGCAACCATTTATTTATTTTCAATTTTAAAAATAAAAATAATTTCGAAACATATAAAATATAAATCATAATGCTAAATTTGAATATATAATGGAACAAAAAGAAATCGAAGAAGGAAAAACAATTGCAATTATTAGTTACATTTTATTTGTTGGACCATTAATTGCAATGTCAATGAATTCTGAAAACAAGAACAAATATTCCAGTTTTCATATCCGTCAAGGATTGGGATTAACGGTAACATTTATTTCATTAGGCGTAATAATTTCTAATTTTAATAGCATCAATATCGCTGCGCCAATGTGGATTTTTATTTTGGTTTTGATGAGTTACGGCATTTTTTCGGCTGCAAAAGGAAGCACTACACCTTTGCCATTGGTCGGAAAATTATACCAGAAATTTTTGATTGGAATCTCATAAATCAATTAAGAATTACGAATTAAAAATATTTGATATATTAAAATAGAAAATGAAACTACAGTCCAAAATTAAAGAGCCAAAAACCAAACTAGAAAAAAATCCTTTATTGCTATTACTTCACGGTTATGGCAGCAACGAAGAAGATTTATTTTCCTTTGCCAGCGAGATTCCAGATCATTATTTTGTGGTCTCGGCTCGTGCTCCTTATGACATGCAATATGGAAGTTATGCTTGGTATGCTATCAATTTTGATGCTGACGAAAATAAATTTTCAGACTTGGAGCAAGCCAAAACTTCTCGCGATTTGGTTGCTAATTTTATTGATGAATTAACAGCAAATTACGCTATTGATGAAAATAATGTAACGCTTGTTGGTTTTAGTCAAGGTACAATTTTGAGTTATGCAATTGCACTATCCTATCCTGAAAAAGTGAAACGAATTGTAGCAATGAGCGGTTATTTAAACCAAGAAATGTTAGTCGATGATTACTTGAAAAATAATTTATCAAACCTTAAATTTTTTATATCTCATGGAACAGTCGATCAAGTTGTTCCAGTAGAATGGGGTCGAAAAGCAAAACCTTTTTTGAATAATTTAGGAATTGAATCTGTATATAAAGAATATCCGATTGGTCACGGAATTTCGCCACAGAATTTTCATGATTTTAAAGAATGGCTAAATAAATAAAGCATTATTTTTTCTGATAAATCAAACTCTGAAAAGTTTCGAAATCAATCGATTTATCTTCGTTTACAAAATATTTTATCAAACATTCGCCCCACAATTTTCCGTCAGAATAATCTGCAATAATCCAACGATGATTTAAAATTTTTACTTTATTGATAATGAATTTATTGGCACCTAATTGTTCTTGTCCAATATATTTGTTTCCTTTTGGATCATCATTAAAATCCATTAATTTATTTGTGACTTTCGGAATTAATTGAACGTAATCTACAATTTTAGAAACATCATCATTATCAAAATATTCTTGAGCATTTTGGTTATTTGACAACGAAAAATAATCAGCATCAGCCAATTTTGTTTGAACTTCTGTTAGTTTTTTGTCCAATCTAGCGTAATTATCTTGTTCGTGTTTTACTTCGCCTTTGTAAAACATATAAGTAAATAGATTGAGTAAAACCGCAGTGATTAATCCGTAAAGCAAAAGAGATTGTTTCATTTTTTGTTTAAATTTTAAATTGTAATTTCTAAATTATCATAAGCCAAAAAAACATTTTTGGGCAATTTTTTCTGAATTTCCTCGTGAAAACCAAATGTATAACTAATATGTGTCAAATAGGTTTTTTCGGGCTGCACCAAAGTTATAAAATCTAATGCTTCTTTCAAATTGAAATGCGAATGATGTTCGGTTTCGTGTAAACAATTCACAACCAGAATTTTAATTCCTTTTAATTTTTCGATTTCGGTATTTTCTATTGTTTTTATGTCTGTTAAATAAGCAAAATCGTCTATCCTGAAACCAAAAACTTGTAAATTTCCATGCAAAGCATCAATGGGAATGATGTTTTTATTTTTTATTTGAAACGATTTGTTTTTTACAATTTCGTTTACAGCAACACTTGGTGCACCTGGATATTTATTTTCGGTTTCAAAAATATAATCAAAACGTTTTTTGAGATTTTCTAATACTCGTCTGTGAGCAAATATTGGAATGGCTTTGTGCTGAAAAAAATTAAAAGGGCGAATATCGTCTATACCAGCCGTGTGATCCGAATGTTCATGAGTAAACAAAATAGCATCTATTTTTTCGCATTTCGATGTCAGCATTTGTTGTCTAAAATCTGGACCACAATCAATTACTGTAGAAAAATTTTCGTCGTAAATCCAAATCGAAACACGCAATCTTTTGTCTTTTTTATCATTAGAAAGACAAACAGGATTTTTGTTTCCAATAATCGGAATGCCTTGAGAAGTTCCAGTTCCAAGAAAATAAATAGTCATTCTAGCACGATATTTGATATTTAGTACAAAAATAAGACTAAAATCTTTGATTGATAACCTATTTTATTAACTTTGTTTAAAATTCCGAATACACAAAAATGGACACCGCAATAAAATTAAAAGGCGATAAAGTTATCGAACAAATTCCGTCGATAAAAGACAAGGCTTTACGTATTAATTTGAACGAAAATATTTACGGGACTTTTGCCGAAATTGGTGCTGGACAAGAAACTGTTCGTCACTTTTTTCGCTCTGGCGGGTCATCAGGAACTATCGCCAAGGCAATGTCCGCTTACGATAAAGATTTTAGCGATGCTATTTACGGAATCGAAGAAGATGGTCGATATGTTACCGAAAGTCGCTTGAAAAAGATGATTACCAAGGAAGTAAATTTAATTGAAAGCCGATTGGGTCGTGATAAACATCCAAACAAAATGTTTTTTAGTTTCGCAAATACCGTTGCAACTATTGACTTTGCAAAGAAATTCAAAGGTCACGGTTGGGTTGGAATTAAATATCAAATTGAACCCGACGAAGATTATAATGAAATTATACTTCATATCAGATTCAAAGAAACAGATGCACGTTTGCAACAAGAAACCCTCGGTGTACTTGGTGTAAACTTGATTTACGGAGCCTATTATAAATACAACGATCCAAAAAAATTACTTCGTTATTTATACGATCACCTCGACAAAGACCAACTAGAAATCGATACCATAAACTTTTCTGGTCCACGTTTTGCAGATGTTGACAACCGATTAATGAGTTTGCAATTAGTCAAAAATGGAATGACCGATGCGGTAATGTTCGATCCGCAAGGAAATAATATTTTGCCAGCAGCGATTTTATACAAGAAAAATATTTTGGCTTTGCGAGGTAGTTTTCGTCCAGTAACCAATGTAAACATTGATATGTACGAACGTTCATTGAAAATGTTTTTGAATGAAAGCAAGGTCGATGAAAATAATACATTAGTAATTTTCGAAATCACATTGTCCAATTTACGTTCAGAAGGCGAAATTGACGAACGTGATTTTATGGATCGAGCCGAATTGTTATGTACACTCGGTCAAACAGTTATGATTTCTAATTTTCAGGAATACTACAAAGTTGTCGAATATTTCTCAGATTACACCAAAGCCAGAATGGGCTTGGCAATGGGCGTGAATAATCTAGTCGATATTTTTGATGAAAAATATTACCGTCACATGTCTGGAGGAATTTTAGAAGCATTTGGTAAACTTTTTTATCGAGATTTAAAAGTTTTCTTGTATCCTATGGAAGACGAAGATGGCAATGTAATTGATTCGCAAAATTTGAAAGTGCATCCAAGAATGAAAGAATTGTACAAATTTTTCGCATACAACGGAAAAGTTATCGATATAGTCGATTATGATCGAAAAAATCTAAAAATATTTTCTCGTGAAGTTCTAAAAATGATCAGCAAAGGTCAAACAGGCTGGGAAAAAATGCTTCCTCAAGGAATTGCAGAACTCATTAAGGAGCATCATTTATTTGGATTTGACAGCAATAAAGTTTTGGTAGAGAATAATTAGGAAAAAATCCTAAATTAAACCCTTATATTATATCTTTTTTAAAATAAAAATGTTCAAAAAAACCTTATTCCTATTATTACAAATTAGCTTTTTTGCAAGTTTTGCACAAACAGAAGTTAGAGAAACTCAATCCGAAGAAAGCAATGATGTTTTTGCTCCTGTATCTGCCTACGAGGCGCCAAGCGGTGTTGCAATTTTTTCTAAAAACGGTAAATATGGTCTAAAAAATTATTCCACCTCACAGATAGTTCTGGCCCCAAATAACGATTATATTTACAATCAAATCAAGGATTTTTTTCAGGTAATAAAAGACGGAAAATACGGAATTTTTAATTCCGAAGCCAATAAAATGGTAGTTCCTATGATTTACGAGCAAGCCGAAATTAACAATGCGCAAGACGGTTCCGAGCTTCAAAATAACAAGAAATTTGTTGTAAAAATTACACAAAACAGCAAAAAAGGGTTGCTTAACACCAACTACGAAACTATTTTGGACACGCAATATGATTTTCTTGAAACTTACAAAGAATATGTTAAATACGAGAAAAATAAAAAACAAGGGATTTACTTTTTTGACAAAGCAAAAATAAATATTCCAATGGAGTTTAGTGATGTTGTCGAAAGTTATCCATCGGGAAGTTTTATTTGCCAAAAAGACAATTTGTACTATTTATATGATGATAAAGGGAAATTAATTTCCTTAAAAAACAAAAACATAGATGAATTTTATGATTTTTGGGCAGAAAATTCATCGTTTGATATTCTTATAAAAAACAGTAAAAACAAAGTCGGAATTTATAACGGGAAAACCAAAAGAATTGGAATTCCAATAAAATACGAAAATATTCCAGATTATTTTCAAGGGAATTACATTGTAAAGAAAAACTCTAAATTTGGAATTGTAAATGCCGAAAACAAGAAAATTGTAACTTTTGATTACGATACAATTTCCTTCATGAAACCACGAAATATCGAGTCTTTAATTTTAGCCTCAAAAGCTGGTAAATTTGGGTTGATAAATCTTAAAAATCAAAAAATAACAAATTTTATTTATGATGATATAGAAGATATAAACGACAGATACAAAGCTAAAGTTGATAATAAATATTACATACTAGATACTAATATTGGAAAAAAAATATCTGATGTTGGGTTTGATAATGTTGGGAGTTTTTATGGCGGAAAAGCAGCAATTTTTAACGATGGGAAAATTGGATATATCAATTTTCAGGGTAAAATAGTAGAACCAATTGAACGAAAATCCAAAACTAGAGGTTATAAAACATTAGACGAAGCTTTCCGAAAATTTGTAGAAATCCTAAAAACCAAAGACGATAATTTGCTCATGGAATTCACTAAAAATATTTCGCTTGATGAATATTCGCAAGAATTTATGGAAAGAATTGGCTATGTATACCGCGGTTTTCCTATTGAAATGAAAACTCAGAATATTACTTTCGAGAAAATTAATACTTTTTATTTCGATGCTTTTTTGAAATTTAGAAATAATCTTGTTCGAAGAGATGAATTAGAAAGCTTGGTTTTTGTAAAACTAGAGAGAAACCGAATTGGCTTTTGGGACCAGCAATATCGATTACTTGGAACCGAGCAACGCGGAATTTTGCAAAGCAACAAAAGAAAATATGAATACAAGTTGGGCGAAATGATTTGCCTAGATGGTTTCTGGAAATCGTTTACAAATCCCAGAAATTAATTTGTTATCATTTATAAATTTAAAAAGCCAAGTAAAATATTTTTCTTGGCTTTTTTTTTCTATAAAAGAATATTACTTTAAGATTTGGGCCGCATGCGCTTTGGTTTTTACGTCCGAAATAACTTCGTCTATAATTCCGTTTTCGTTGATGATAAACGTAGTTCTGTGAATTCCGTCGTACTCTTTTCCCATAAATTTTTTGGGTCCCCAAACTCCAAAAGCCTGAATCACTGACTTATCTTCATCGGCCAATAACGGAAATGGGAAATCGAATTTTTCCTTGAATTTGAGTTGTGCTTTTGCTGGATCCGCGCTTACTCCAAGAATCGCATAGTTGTTTGAAGTGAATCTATCATAATTATCACGTAAATCGCAAGCTTCTGCGGTGCAACCTGGAGTGTTGGCTTTTGGATAGAAAAAAACTACGAGTTTTTTACCTGAATAATCTGCTAGTTTATGCGAATTTCCATCTTGATCTAGTCCCGAAAAATTTGGTGTTTTGTCTCCTTTTTTTAGTGTTGTCATTTTTTTGGATATTAGATTGTTAATTTTAGAAAATAGATAATGAAATAAAGATAATAGATTTTTATTTTTTGCTCTTTTTCATTAATTTTTATTCTTTTTTCTTTGCTCTTTTTTCTTTGCTCTTTTTTCTATTTGCTCCTTCGTTCCTGCCCCAAATTGAAGAGGAAACCCCGAAACTTTTGAGTCTATTTTTTCTTGAAATTGCAGAACGACTAAATGAAGTTCCTGCGATTTCTTAGAAAAAAATCCTCAAAAGTGAGGAGTTGAAACGAAAAGTTGGATTAGGCACATGAAAAATAAAATTGTATTTTTACATTTCAAATTTACATAAAAATGAATAAAAAAGAGCGTGTTACTTTTGTTATAAATACGTTAAAAGATTTGTATCCCACGATTCCAATTCCACTAAATCATAAGGATCCATACACGCTTTTGATAGCGGTTTTGTTGTCTGCACAATGCACAGATGTTCGAGTGAATCAAATTACTCCACTACTTTTTGCCAAGGCGAACAATCCGTTTGATATGATAAAAATGTCTGTCGAAGAAATCAAGGCGATTATTCGTCCGTGTGGTTTGTCTCCAATGAAATCGAAAGGAATTCATGGTTTATCACATATTTTAATTGATAAATATAATGGCGAAGTGCCACAAAGTTTTGAAGCATTGGAAGAACTACCTGCTGTGGGTCACAAAACAGCTAGTGTAGTGATGTCACAAGCGTTTGGTTTTCCAGCATTTCCTGTGGATACGCACATTCATCGATTGATGATTCGATGGGGTTTGACCAATGGAAAAAATGTGATTCAGACCGAAAAAGATGCAAAACGCTTGTTTCCAGAATCGATTTGGAATGATTTGCATTTGCAAATAATTTGGTATGGTCGAGAGTATTCGCCAGCAAGAGGTTGGGATTTAGATAACGATATTATCACAAAAATGGTTGGAAGACCAAGCGTTTTAAGAGATTATTACAAGAAAAAAATACGAGTTAAAATATAAATAGTATTATTTTACTTTTTCTTCAAATTTTCTTTCTACTTCCGTCCAATTTATAGAACTAAAAAAAGCATCAATATATTTACGTTTTTTGTTTTGATAATTCAAAAAATATGCATGCTCCCAATTGTCAATTACTAAAAGTGGAATTCCTTTTATTTCTGCATTTTTCATTAAAGGATTATCATTATTTGCAGAATTTACAATTTCTAACTTCTTTTGTTTGTTAAATATTAGCCAAGTCCAGCCAGAACCTATTTGTTTTTCGGCTTTTTGCTTAAACTGATTCGAAAATTGCTCAAACGATCCAAAATCTTTTGCAATGGCACCCGCCAAAGTATCTTTTGGTATTTTTGGTGTTTTAGTACCTATCGATTCAAAATAAATTTTATGATTGTAATATCCACCAGCATTGGTGCGAAGACTATCATTGTTCATTTCCATTTTCGAAATAATTTCTTCGATGGGCAAATCGACTAAATCCGAGCCTGCAACAATCTTATTTAAATTATTTGTAAAATTTAGATATATTTTAGAATAATGAGTCTCTAGAGTAAAAGCATCAAAATTTGGCTGTAATTCATCGTATTTAAACGAAAGTTTGTTGATTTTGAAATTTCCGTCTGCTTTTACGTCATCGGGATTTCCGATTGTAATTTTTTCTTGAGTGGTTGGTAGCGGGACTTCTACAACTTCTGTTAATTCCTTTTTATGACACGATAGAATAGATAGAATAAATACAAGTAAAAAAGTAATTTTAGTTTTCATAATTTCATCTATTTTTAGCGATTTCTAAAATTGCCTCGATATATAATTCCTTTGCTTGATCGATAGAAATATGACTAATTTGCATCCAAGCATTAGTTTTAAAAGCGTTTCGCAAATCGAAATTTTGATGCAATTTAGATTCAAGCGAATCCGAGGTTGCTTGTTTGTAATAGGCATAGCAACGCAATTGCACATCTTGTGGCAAATCCGATTGTGGAATTTGTAAGGCAAGTTGTACTGCTTGGTCAAAACGTATATCTAAATCTTTGTCTTTCATTTATACTTTTGTGGCAATTATAGTCCTGTTTCCTCTGGCAACCTCATTAAGTTTTACGTTAATTTGCGTTCCAATCGGAAAAAATAAATCTACGCGTGATCCAAATTTAATAAATCCTGCATCTTCTCCTTGAATAACTTGCATTCCAACTTGAGCATAATTTACAATTCGACGTGCTAATGCGCCTGCAATTTGTCGATAAAGTATTTCTCCAAAAACTGGATTATCAATAACCACAGTTGTTCGTTCGTTTTCCTCACTTGCTTTTGGATGCCAAGCAACTAAAAATTTTCCTGGATGGTATTTAGAGAAATTTATTTTTCCTGAACATGCATATCGAGTTACATGAACATTTATTGGCGACATAAAAATAGAAACCTGCAAACGTTTATCCTTAAAATATTCTCCTTCAAAAACTTCCTCAATTACTACTACTTTACCATCTACAGGAGCAATTATTTGATTGTTGTTTATAACCATAGTTCTATCCGGGTTTCTAAAAAACTGAAGCACAATGATCAAGAAAAATAAAGCAACTAATTGAATCAACATTCTGAGCCAACTACTATCAATTAGTTTATCGCAACCTAAAATAATTACGGTTGTTAAAAATGTTGTAATTAAAATAATTTTTGCGCCTTCTTTGTGGAATTTAATCATTGATTTATTGTTATGTGTATAAAAATTGAACGATTTGTAAAAATAAATATAAAAATGGTGCTACAAATATAATACTATCTAATCGATCTAGCACGCCACCGTGACCTGGCATTATAGTTCCAGAATCTTTTACGCCAGTAGTTCTTTTGAATTTAGATTCTACTAAATCTCCTATTGTTCCAAAAACACTAACAATTACTGCTATAATTATCCAAAACTGAATTGGCATTTGCAAATAAAATTTTGCAATTAATATTCCCGAAATGACAGCAAATACAACACCGCCAACAAATCCTTCGATAGTTTTTTTTGGTGAAATACTTTCAAATAATTTATTTTTCCCTATGGATTTTCCAACAATGTAAGCGAAAGTATCATTTGTCCAAATCAATATAAAGGTACTGATAATTATTTTTGGTTCATAAACTAAATTGTAATTACTATAAGGGATTTTTGTTAAAATAATTATTGGCAAAACAACATAACCTATCAAATATACGTATTTTGAAGTTTTATCATATTTAATATTCTGATGTAAAAATAATAGATAGATTAATTTAACTGAAACAAATAATGTACCTATAATTAATAAAAACTTGGTTATGTCCGTTATACTAAAAAATGAAAAAAGAATAAATAAAACTACACCAATAAATAAGGCATTCGTTTTTTTTAAATTTACTAAATTGCAAAATTCTAAAATCGCATTTATCATAAAAAAAGCAAATAATGCCAAAAAACTATATCGAGAATAGAGCGTAGCCAAAATTAATAAAACTACATAAACGATTCCAGAAATTAATCTTTTACTATTCTCATTCATATTATTGATTTTCTAAAAGCAATAAATATAAATTTTTAGGAGAACTTCCATAATGCAAAAAATCGTCTTCTTTTACTTTTTCAAAATATTTTATGGTTGTTATATTTGTTGGATAATCGGTATTGTATTTATTTTTTATTTGTCTTAACCCATCGCTTTTGGTATCAACAATTTGATTTGTAGTAGCAAAAATCACAATATTTTCGGGCAAATTATTGGGTTTATATTGTTTAATTTGGTTTGAACTGAAAAGCACGGAACCCTCTTCTGCAACTAAACTTTCGCAGGTTGAAAACAAAAATTTAGGATTTTGAACATTCGTATAACTTAATTTATTTTCGTCGAGCATTGCAAATAGTTTTTGTTCAAAACACATAGTTTCACACTCAAACCAATCATTTTCTTCGAGGATATTAAGAAATTGCTCTTTAATTTCGTTTAATGTATCGCAATAAATAAATTTTCCTCCATTTTTTTTAAAAAAACTGGTAAATTTTTCATCAATATTAATTGAATTTTCTTGAAATAAATCGTTGTAACTAACTTGTTTTTCGTCAGTTTCATCTTCAGATGAAGAGCCAAATATTTTTCTAAAAAAACTCATATAAAATTTATATTTGTAAGCCTAATTGCTAACAATTTTCAAAGATAAAAAAAATCTTAACTCAAAAATGAATTTGAATTAAGATTTTAATATTTTTAATAACATTCTATTGTTAATTAAAACAATCTAAAGCGATGTTTCTGCTTGTAAATTTTCATCGAAGGTTCGCTTTCCGAATATAAGTTCTAAATCATCTCTAAAAATAACTTCTTTTTCGATTAAAATTGCTGCTAATTGTTCTAACTTATCTTTATTATCTTTCAAAATTTGAATAGCTCTTTGGTACTGACTTTCAATCAACAAAGAAATTTCTTTATCAATAATCATTGCTGTATCTTCAGAATAAGGTTTAGAAAAATTATACTCATTTTGCCCTGACGAATCGTAATAAGTAATATTTCCAATTTTATCATTTAATCCATAAACTGTAACCATTGCTCGGGCTTGTTTAGTTACTTTTTCTAAATCGCTCAAAGCACCTGTCGAAATTCTGTCGAAAATTACTTTTTCGGCAGCACGTCCTCCCATGGTTGCACACATTTCGTCAAGCATTTGATCTGGACGAACGATTAGTCGTTCTTCTGGCAAATACCAAGCCGCTCCCAAACTTTGTCCTCTAGGAACTATGGTTACTTTTATTAATGGTGCTGCATGTTCTAGCATCCAACTTACGGTTGCATGACCAGCCTCATGTATTGCAATTGCTTTCTTTTCGCTTGGTGTTACAATTTTATTTTTCTTTTCTAATCCACCAACAATTCTATCGACAGCATCTAAAAAATCTTGTTTATCAACTGCAGTTTTGTCATGTCTGGCAGCAATCAAAGCGGCTTCATTGCAAACATTTGCTATGTCAGCACCCGAAAAACCTGGAGTTTGTTTTGCTAAAAACTCTGTATCCAAACCTTCCACTTTTTTAAGTGGTGCAAGATGTACATCGAAAATCTCTTTTCGTTCGCGAATGTCTGGTAAATCTACAAATATTTGTCTGTCGAATCTTCCTGCACGCATCAGGGCTTTATCTAAAACATCTGCTCTATTTGTCGCTGCAAGAACTATTACATTGGAGTTTGTTCCAAACCCATCCATTTCAGTAAGTAATTGATTTAAAGTGTTTTCTCTTTCGTCATTTCCTCCCGACATACTGTTTTTTCCTCGTGCTCGACCTACAGCATCTATTTCATCAATAAAAATTATAGCGGGAGATTTGTCTTTGGCTTGTTTAAACAAATCTCGAACACGAGATGCGCCTACCCCAACAAACATTTCTACAAAATCAGAACCTGAAAGTGAGAAAAAAGGTACTTTTGCCTCGCCTGCAACTGCTTTTGCCAATAATGTTTTGCCTGTCCCAGGAGGCCCAACCAAAAGTGCTCCTTTTGGAATTTTACCACCAAGATTGGTATATTTTTCTGGATTTTTAAGAAATTCTACAATTTCCTGAATCTCTTCTTTTGCTCCTTCGAGTCCAGCAACATCTTTGAAAGTAGTTGCGACTTGATTTTTTTCATCGAATAATTTTGCTTTCGATTTTCCAATATTAAAAATCTGCCCTGGCCCTCCGGCTCCGCCAGAAGACATTCTACGCATAATTAAAATCCAAATCCCAATAATAAGTATGAATGGCAAAGCTCCAACAAAATAGTCTAAAATCTCATTTTTTGGAGCAAAACTATACTCTTTCAATTTTCCTTCAGTTTGTGCTTTTTCGATTTTGTTTTGAAAAACTTCCTCATTTCCTATTTGAACTACGTATTGAGGTGTTTTTAAATCATTTTTTTCAGCATCTTTTCTTGGGAGTTTTGAATGCTCTTTTTCTTGAAAAGCAGCAGAATTTAAATATATTTCAGCCTGTAACTTATCATAAACAATAAGTTTTTCTATCTGACCTTTTTCCAGATAGGTGTTAAAAGCCGAAGATGAAATTTGTTTTGGACCTATACCTAAATCTTTGCTATAGAAATAATTTATTCCAAAAATAATTCCGATTATTCCAATATAAATCCAAATAGGATTTACTTGTACCTTATTTTTTTTATTAAAATTGTTTATTGGTTTTTTATCTGTTGCCATTTATATTTTTAATATTTATTTTCGATTGTTGTTATTTTTGCATCTCCCCAAAGGTTTTCGATGTTATAATATTCGCGAATATGTTTTTGAAAAACATGTACCACAATATTTACATAATCCATCAAAACCCATTCAGCATTATCAGAACCTTCCACATGCCATGGCTTGTCTTTTATGGATTTAGAAACGGTTTTTTGAATAGAATTTACAATTGCATTTACTTGGGTGTTTGAGTTTCCGTTACAAATCACAAAATAATCGCAAGAAGAATTATCGATTTGTCGTAAATCCAAAATGTCTATATCGTTCCCCTTCACTTCTTCAATGCCTTTGATGATGTTAACTAACAAATCATCGTTATTTTTTTTTTTTGTCATCATATTTTTATGTAATTTGCAAAGTTACCACTTTTTGTCCTTATTTTTGGTGCTAAACAGTAGATAAATTTGGTTAACTTTATAATCTTTTCAAAACACTAGTTTTACTTGTTAAATGAAATTAATCAAACTCGATGCCATAGATTCTACCAACGATTTTCTGAAAGGATTATCTAACGCTCAAAATCTCAAAAACTTTACTATTGTGACCGCTGAAAATCAAACCAAAGGCAAAGGGCAAATGGGTTCGAAATGGGTTTCTGAAATTGGTAAAAACCTTATATGCAGTATTTTAATAAAAAATATTCTGAGAAATAATTTCGAAATTTTTGACCTAAATTTCGCTATAGCATTAGCCATTTACGATGCACTGGAACAATTTAAAATTCCTAAATTAAGTATAAAATGGCCAAACGACATTATGTCAGGAGACAAAAAAATTGGAGGTATTTTGATTGAAAACATCATAAAGTCAGATAATTCTATACTTTCTATTGTAGGGTTTGGCATAAATATTAACCAAACTAATTTCGATAATTTGCCAAAAGCATCGTCTCTGAAAAATATAATGAATCAAGAATTTGACAAATTAAAAATTTTGGCCTCTATTTATGACTCTATTTTACTACGAATTAATTGTTTACAAAATAATAAAGAAGATCAACTTTTGGAAGATTTCAATAACAAATTATTCAAAAAAGGAATTACAATGCCTTTTGAAAATTCAAAACAAGAAAAATTTATGGGTATTATAAAAGGTGTTTCTCACCAAGGAAAACTACAACTCTTTTTAGAAAACGATTTGATATCTGAATTTGATATTAGAGCAATTTCGATGTTATATTGAATTTTAATTATTTTTTTGAACTAAAAAATCTTTAAAATTTCGAATATAATCAGACTCATCATAGACTTTTGAAGCAATTACCAAACAAACTGCTCCTGAAGAAAAATTTTCGAGTTCACGCCAAATATTAGATTTTATGAGTAATCCTTTATCTGGTTTATTTAGAGTTATTATTTTTACCGTTTTTCCGTCTTTTAAAACAACATCAAAACTACCCGAAATAGCAATCAAAACTTGTTGCAAATTCTTATGAGAATGTCCACCACGCTTTGCAGAACTTGGAATATCAAATAAATAATAAACTCTTTTTATGTCGAAAGGTATAACCGTATTTTCAATAACGGCTATATTTCCAAGATTATTTTCTATTTTAGGAATTTGAATAATTTCTATGTTCATTCTGTTAAATTAGTTAAAAAATAATTCCTTCCAGTTTTTGCAAATTTAATTGCAGCAAAAATTTGATATATATCTATTTTTTTATGTTTTAAATCAAAAAATAATTTGATAAAAAACCAAAAGTAATAATAATTTGGACTTATTTGGGAAAAAAATGCTCCATATATTTTATATTTTTTTTCAAAAGTCAAGATATCAGTTGTGGTTAAATCTGCATGTTTAACAATAAATTCTGGCACAAAATAAATTTGTTTTTTCAAATTTTTCAAATCATTCAAAAAAATAGCTTCTTCCCCCATCTCAAATTCGGCTCCTAGTCCAAAACGTTCATTAAACCAAGTTTTTGGATTACTTATTTCCGATTTTTTAAAAGTCATTTCAATCGACATCACGCTACAAATTTCTAAAAAACTAGAATATGTTTTTGAGTATTTTGAATATCTTTTGAATGGTAATCCATTTAAATTTGAAGTGCAAAATATAATAACACTTGCTGCTTTTTGATTGTTATAACCGAAAATTATTTTATCGGCAAAATGTTTTTCATAAACAACATCATCATCCGCCAAGATTAATAGTTTACCTACAGAATTACGAATTGCTAAATTTCTGCTTTTAGACAAACCTATTTCCAAAGAATTAATCACCTTTATGTTTTGAAAATCAGAGTACAAAAACCGATTTTCTTGCGTTTGATTTATTATTAAAATAGAAAAATTAGAAAAATGCGAAAACGGAAACATATTAACCAAAAAGTCTAATGATATTCTATTTGTTGTAGAAATCAAAATTTCTAAATCGTTATTTGTATAAGTATAATCCAAATTTATATATTTACGCAAATATAAACTTTCTTTTAAAAAAAGATGAAAATACTTTTAGTTGGAGAATATAGTAGGTTACACAATTCGCTCAAAGAAGGACTTATAGCGTTAGGTCACGAAGTTACTATTGTTGGATCTGGCGATTGTTTTAAGAATTTTCCAGTTGATTATTCAATTGCGGCAAAAACAATTTCTTCTTTTTTTTTATTTCGATTTGCAAATAAATTATCTTTAAAATTATTAAAAATTAATTTAGAAGATATTGAAAGGGGTTTTCGGTTTAAAAAACTTTTACCCAAATTAAAGAACTATGATGTTGTACAATTGATAAACTCCGATGCAATCGAAACGTTTCCAGTATTTTCAATTTACTTACTTAAAAAATTATTTCATCAAAACAAAAAAATATTTCTTTTAATTTGTGGAGATGAAACTCCAATAATAGATTTTTTGTTGCAAAAAAAATTAAAATATTCCATTCTTTCTCCATTATTTAAAAATTCTAAATTAAAAAATTATTACCAATATACTTTAAAGTATACTTCAAAAAAATATAGAAAACTATATGATTTTGTTTTACTAAATTGTGATGGAATTTTAGTTTCGGATTTAGACTATAAAATTCCTATGGAACAAACTAAAACTCAGTTTTTTTTTATTGCAAATCCTATTAATATTGATACTATAAAATATTTAGAAAACCCAATCTTAGATAAAATCAATATTTTTCATGGAGTAAACAATAGTAGTTCTGTAAAAAAAGGAAATGATTATTTTGAAAAAGCACTTGAAATAATCCAAAATAAATACCCCGAAAAAGTAGAAATAATAAATACTCAGAACATTCCTTACGACGTTTACATTAATTCATATAATAAATCACATATTTTACTAGATCAGGTTTTTAGTTTTGACCAAGGATATAATGCTCTAGAGGCAATGGCAAAAGGAAAAGTGGTTTTTACTGGAGCAGAAACTGAATTTATGAAACATTACAATTTAAAAGATAAAGTTTGCATAAACGCCTTACCCGATTTGAATTATCTTATTCGTGAATTGGTATATTTAATAGAAAATCCTAATGAAATTATTGCTATTGGTAAACGTGCAAGAGTATTTATTGAACAAAGTCATAATTATATTAAAGTTGCAACTAAATATCTTGAGATCTGGAATAATAAAGGATAGTAAAAAACTGATGTTTACAGGTTGTTGTGGTTTATAAACGGATTTAAAAGAAAAAAATCCTCATCAAATACATGATGAGGATTTAAAGAAAGGCGACGACCTACTCTCCCACAAATTGCAGTACCATTGGAGCAGGAGGGCTTAACTACTCTGTGCGGGATGGGAAGAGTTGAGCCGCGACACAATAAACAAACCGCTTTAAGATTTTTGCTACCCAAGAACAAAAAAAGTAGAAACATTTTTGAGTTGTTCATATTCATAAAAAAGCAAGTCGACGTTTAAAGCGGCTTGAAGATTGCCTTTGCAGGCTATTGAAAAAAAATTACTTACTGTTTGATAAACTTTTGAGTTGCATTTCCTTTTTCAGAATTGATTTGTAAGAAATACATTCCGTTTGATAATTGTGATACATCAAAATTTGATAATGAACTATTTAAATTATAGGTTTGTATAGTTCTACTATTAAGATCCATAATTCTTACAGAAGCATTGTCAAAATCATTCCATTGCAAAGACAATGTTGCATTTGTAGGATTTGGATACATTTTTGCGCCTAATAATTCAAAGCTAACGGTACTTAAAACACCATCTACTTCATAAGCTCCCATATCAACTGTTGTGGCTAATATTCTAGACGCATAAGTAATATCAACGGTAAGTATTGAAGGTAACAAACTATTTAAACCAGCGTTTTTTAAGGCACTACTTGCCGTTAATGCAAGTCCATCGTCAGCAGTAAAATACTTACCATCAGCCCCTTTTAGGTTGTTTATATCTGAAAAAGACGGTACTTGTTCATAAACATTCCCCGAAGAAG
>JAYUFL010000200.1:0-3189 GCA_043738745.1 Bacteroidota bacterium | reverse complement strand
CGTACTTTTAATACCTGGATTATATTATATATTTGGTAGTATAGCAGCAAAAATTAAATTAGTCAAAAAACAAGATAATAATCCATTAACCGAAGATACTAATTACGATGAATAAATTTAAATTACATCAATTTATTGTCCCAATATTTATATGTCTCGCAGTAATAAGTTGCAAAACTCCTGCTGTTACAACAATGACAGAAAATAAAACTGTTCCAGAATCGTATCTAAAAAGTAAGGACACGACTAACATGGCGGCTATTCTAAGCAAAAATTTCTTTAAAGATAAATATTTGAAAGATTTAATTGAAATTGCGCTAAAAAATAACCAAGAATTACTGATTACTTTGCAAGATATTGAAATCGCCAAAAACGATATTCGAATCAAAAAAGGAATGCTACTACCATCAGTTGGAGTTAGAGCAGGTGCAGGAATAGACAAAGTTGGAACTTATACCAGTCAAGGTGCTGGTGATAGTTCTGCAGAAATTACACCTGGAAATAGAGTTCCCGAAGATTTACAAAATTACAACGCAGCCTTGTATGCACATTGGGAAGTTGATATTTGGAAAAAATTAAGAAATTCGAAAAAAGCAGCAATTAGTAGGTATTTATCAACAATTGAAGGTAAAAATTTTGTAATAACAAACCTTATTTCCGAAGTAGCAAATTCGTATTACGAATTACTGGCATTAGACAGTCAAAAAGAAGTAGTAAAGCAAAACATTGAGTTGCAAAAAAACGCTTTAGAAATAGTAAAAATACAAAAGGAAGCAGCAAAAGCAACAGAACTTGGTGTTCAAAAATTTCAGGCAGAGGTATTAGATTCACAAAATACAGAATTTGAAATTTCTCAAAAAATTAAAGAAACCGAAAACAGAATCAACTTTTTGCTAGGTCGTTTTCCGCAAGAAATAAATCGAGATAAAACTGATTTTTTAAGTTTAATTCCTGCTAAAGTTAGTTCTGGTATTCCGTCGCAATTACTTGCAAATCGACCTGATATTAAACAAGCAGAATTAGAACTTGCTGCTTCTAAATTAGATGTAAAAATTGCTCGCGCAGAGTTTTATCCTTCGCTAGATATTTCTGCAGCAATTGGATTAAATGCATTTAAACCATCTTATTTTCTTAAATTCCCAGAGTCAATTATATACTCTTTAGCTGGAGACATCGCAGCACCATTAATTAATCGAAATGCAATAAAAGCGGAGTTTTTAAGTGCTAATTCACGACAACTTCAGTCCATCTATAACTACGAACGTACTATTTTAAATGCCTATATCGAAGTTTCAACTCAACTTTCTAAAATTAATAACCTAGAAAAAAGTTATGATTTGAAATCACAACAGGTTAGCGCACTGAAAAAATCTATCGAAGTTTCTAATGATTTGTTTAAATCAAACCGAGTGGATTATTTTGAAGTTTTATTAACACAACGCGATGCGCTACAATCAACACTTGAACTTGTCGAAACAAAAAAGCAATTGCTTAATGCTGTAATTTCCGTTTATAGAGATCTTGGCGGAGGCTGGAAGTAAAATATTTTAATTAAGAAATCCCGCTCAATCGAGTGGGATTTTTATATTAAAGTTCTTTCTCAACATTCTTAAAATTATCAAAATCAAGAAAAGTTATTTAAAAAAAGACATTCCAAATACGTATATTTGAAAATTATTTTAAAAAAATGAGAATCGACATTATTACACTTTTGCCAGAGTTATTACGAAGCCCATTCGAAGCATCAATTATGAAACGAGCAATTGACAAAGGTTTAGTAGAAGTTTATTTTCATAATTTACGAGATTATACTACAAACAAACAAAAATCAGTAGATGATTATCCGTATGGAGGTGGTGCTGGAATGGTCATGAATATTCAACCAATTGACGATTGTATTGCGCATTTAAAATCTAAAAGAACCTACGACGAAATTATATATATGTCGCCAGATGGGGAAACTTTAAACCAAAAAATAGCAAATTCAATGTCAATGCTCGAAAATATAATTATTCTGTGTGGACATTATAAAGGAGTCGATCAACGAGTTCGAGATCATTTTATAACCAAAGAAATTTCAATTGGTGATTATGTTTTATCAGGAGGAGAACTAGGTGCAATGGTTCTTTCAGATGCATTAATTCGACTAATCCCCGGTGTTCTGAGCGATGAAACATCAGCGTTGACAGATAGTTTTCAGGACAATCTACTTTCTGGACCAATATACACGCGTCCTGCCGATTACAAAGGTTGGAAAGTTCCTGAAGTTTTAATAAGTGGAAACTTTGCAAAAATTGACAAATGGCGTGAAGATATGTCCTACGAACATACCAAAAATAGAAGGCCAGATTTACTAGAATAATAGTACATTTAACCTAAAATAAATAGAAACGCCACTTAAAAAAGTGACGTTTCAATTATTAAAAAAATTATTTTTATTTCAACCCAGCGTTTCTCAAATAAGGTTCTGTTTGCATTTCATGACCAACTAAATCCTTGAATGCTTTGTTCAAATCTACGCTATTTCCTACTGATAAAATATATTTACGGAAACGTTCGCAATTTTCTCTAGTCATTCCGCCATTGACTTGCATCCAATCGAACACATTGTAATCCAGCGTTTTAGACCAAGTATAAGCATAATATCCTGAGGAATATCCTCCGCTCCAAATGTGAGCAAAATAAGGCGAATGATAACGAGATGGAACCTCGTTTACCAATAAACCGTATTTTTGAAGTGCTTCTTTTTCGAATTGCAAAGTAGGTTTAAAATCGGCTTCGTTCTCTACGCTATGCCAAGCCATATCTAGCGTTGCAGCCGCAAGAAGTTCCGTAACATCGTAACCTTTATTAAACGTTTCGGCTTTTTTGATTTTGTCAATTAATGCTTGCGGAATCGCTTCTTTGGTTTGATAATGAATCGCATAGTTTTTCAAAACTTCTGGATCTAAAGCCGCGTGCTCATTGATTTGAGATGGAAATTCGACATAATCTCTAGGAACTGCAGTTCCCGAAAGTGTAACATATTGTTGGTTTGCAAATAATCCGTGAAGCGTGTGTCCAAACTCGTGAAACATGGTCGTAACATCGTCAAAACTAATCAATGATGGGTTTCCATTTACTGGTTTTGCAAAATTATAAACATTTACAATTACTGGTTTTTGATTTAAATAATGCGATTGACTCACT
>JAYUFL010000199.1:0-8849 GCA_043738745.1 Bacteroidota bacterium | reverse complement strand
ACAATCCCATTTGCGAAATGCGACGCAAACGCTGAAAATAGGGATGCTGAATTAAATCGTAGATTAATGAATTTGGAATCGTTATAAAACCATATACTGGATCGTTAAGAATTTTTAGTTTGTTGGTATTGCTCACTTTTTGATATTAATTATAAACAAATGTACTAAAAAATGCTGTTTTATTAGTGTTTTTTAGCGTTTAAAAACAAGTTATACTAACAAAAAAAGTCCAAAATTACTTTTGGACTTTTGAAATTTAAAATAATAAAAGTTACATGTTTTTAAAAATGGTGTGCATTAACCTTTTTTTGTCATTTATACTTTCTTCGAGAGAAATCATTGTTTCTGTTCTATAAACACCTTCAATATCATCAATCATAAAGATAACGTCTTTGGCATGTTTTGTGTCTTTGGCTCTAATTTTACAAAAAATATTGAATTTACCAGTAGTTACATGTGCTACGGTAACAAACGGGATTTCCTGAATGCGTTGCAATACAAACTTTGTTTGCGATGTATTGTTTAAAAATACACCTACATAAGCAATAAAAGAATAGCCTAACTTTTCGTAATCTAATGTTAGAGAAGATCCGATAATAATTCCTGCATCTTCCATTTTTTTTACTCTTACATGTACCGTTCCTGCGGAAATGAGCAGTTTTTTGGCAATGTCCGTAAACGGAACCCTTGTGTTGTCTATCAGCATATCTAGGATTTGGTGATCAACTTCGTCTAGTCGAAATTTACTCATACAATTTATTTTTAGTTTTTTAGTTTTTTTTAATCAGAAATATTAGTAATAACGCCGCTTACTATCTTAATATTACTTCCAATGTTGAAATTTATTGTAGAATCTAGTTTTGGTTCAAATCCATCCTTATCCGAGTATTGTTTATCCTCGGCATCAAACTCTACATGCCCATAACTATTTTCTAAATCTCCAATTTTTATTATTCGAGATTTAAATTTAATTTCATTATTTTCTAATACTTCTTCATATTGTGCTGCAAAATTGATACTTTTTTTTATACCGTCAAAACTTATTTGAACATTTTTGTAAATAAAATCGTAAAAATTTAATTTATTTTGAGGAATTCTTAAATATTTCTCATAATTTTTAACATTTTCATTATCTTTTTTTTGTTCTAAAAACAAAAAACCCGATAATAATGCAATAAAGATGTATTTTCGAGTCATTTCTCTGTCATAATCGCATTGAAAATGACCTGCCTCGAACAAAATAGTAGAAATCCCTAACTTCTGGAAATTATCTCCTGCACAATTATCATTATATTCATCATCAAATCGACCAATTTGTTCGGGAATAAATTGTTGTAAAACCTTGTTCATGGCAACAATTACCGCTACTGCTTTAAATCGAGTTTCATTAAAATCCCGATTTTGGTTATATGATGGTGCTAAGAACGAAACTGTTGCAGGTTTGGCTGTATTGCCAGCACCATAAATAGTTCGTTGGTCGTGCATATTATAGCAATAATTGGGATTAAATTCCTTGAAAATACTCATCAAAATAGTACTTTCGGGTTGAGATAAGTCTTTAAAATCTCGATTTAAATCAATTTTATTGATATTTTCTCTAGTGTATAACTTTGCTCCATCGGGATTTAACATTGGTATAATACAAAAAGTAAAGTTATTTTGTAAACTATTTGCCAATTCAGAACCAGAATGTAACAAATTCAATAAATCAAAAACAGCTTTGGTAGTTGTGCTTTCGTTACCGTGCATTTGTGACCACATTAATATTTTAATCTTTCCAAAACCAATTGTGTAACTATATATTGGTTTTTTGTTTACCGAAAACCCAATAGTTTGCAATTGATTACTCGTATTTAATTCGAGTAAGATAGGTTCAATATGTTCTAAAGTAATGTATCTACCAAGCAGTTTTTCTTGCTTGTTACTAATGTAAACATTTTCGTAATTCATCATTATATTTATTAAGTTACAAATGTAAACAATCTGTAATTCACATTTGTAAACATTTAAAAAATTCAAGTTGTTATAAATGTAAACAGTTCGAAAAGTATTTTATTAACTTAAATTCTAATAAATTTAGTTTTGTTTACAATAATCATATTGATTTATTAAAATATTGTTTATCATTGTTTTAAAGTACTTTAACTAAACTTAATTATATGTTTTTTGATACCTATTTAGATAATTTACATCTTTAATCTTGCTATTGTTAACTATATTGTTTACATTTGTAATTCAATTATTATTTGATATAATTTACAATGGTAAACACTGACGATTTCATCAAAAGATTAGAAATTATACTCGATTATCACTCGCTTTCGGCGTCGGGATTTGCGGATAAAATTGGTGTGCAACGATCGAGTTTGTCTCATTTACTTTCAGGAAGAAATAAACCAAGTTTGGATTTTATTTTAAAAATTATAGAAATTTTTCCCGAAGTGGATTTGTATTGGATTTTAAACGGTAAAGGAAATTTTCCAAAATCGGATACTATTTTAATTTCTGATACTGAAAAAAAAGCAATACCACCTACTCCAATTTTGGAACCTAAATTTAATGATGATTTATTTTCTGAAAATTCAATTTCAGAAAATAGTGATTCTGAAAATCAAAATTCGATTTTGCAAAATCCTGAAATTTCAAAAACATCAAAAAATGAATCTATCGACAAAATTGTAATTTTTTACAACGACGGAACTTTTTCCGAATATTCTCCAAGATAAAATTTTGATAACTATTATTAAACTAATAATGTCGTATTTGAAAATAATTTACATTTATTTTCAAATACGACATTCTCATAAAATCAAAAAAAATGATTTATTTTATTACTTCGTAACTATTTTCAGGTATTTTACCTTTTACATCAATAAAATGATTTTCGAGAATTTTTAAATCATTTTCGAAATTTCCAGTTGGTAAAAATGGCTTTCCAAATTGTACTGCTTTTTTACCAAAATTAAATGCTACTGGAATTATTGGCACATTTGCTTTTAGAGCAATAAAATAAAATCTAGATTTAAGTTCGGTTACCTTTTTACGTGTTCCTTCTGGCGAAACCGCTAATCTGAAAATTGTTTTTCTGTTAAATATTTCGGCTATTGCATCGACTTTATGGAGTCCACCTGTTCTGTCTAGCGGCTCGCCACCCATATATTTAAAATAAAATCCAAAAAAAGATCTGAATAATTCTTTTTTTGCTACAAAATTCATGTCTAGTTCCAGAATTCCTCGCGTAAAAACTCCCAAATAGAAATCATGCCAACTCGTGTGAGGCAAAACCATCATAACACATTTTTTTGTTTCTGGCGAAATAGAGCCTTGTATTTTCCAGCCTATTAAATCAAAAAAAATAAATTTATATAACCGTTTTTTCATTTCATTAATTTAATGTAAAATTAATAATATTCTTTATTTTTGATGAAAATTCTTTATTAATGTTTCGAAAAATTATTAGTTATATTTTACCAATTAATATATTGACTCAAAAATCCGATATAAATAAATCGATAGAAGTTACTTGGAGCAATGGCGAATTGGTTCTCGATACAGAAAACACAAATTATTCCTACGGGAGTTTGCAACGTATTCTACGAAAAGGTTTGCAAGAAATTGGGTTCGATAAAATCCAAAAATTTAATGCAATTTTAATTCTTGGAGTTGCAGGTGGAAGTGTTATTAAAACTTTGGTTGATGAAATTAGATTTAAAGGAAAAGTAACTGGAGTCGAGATTGATGGCGAAATAATTGAAATTGCTAACAAATATTTTAATTTAAATAAAATCAAAGATTTAGAAATAGTTATTGAAAATGCTGAACTATTTGTAAAAAAATCTACCTATATATATGATTTAATTGTGATCGATATTTTTCAGGATAATTTTATGCCTGATTTTTTGTTTGAAATCGACTTTATAAAAAATATTCAGCAACTGATTTCCAATAATGGTTTTGTTATTTTTAATACAATGATTTTGACTACAAATGACGAGCAACGAAATTCGGATTTTTTGTTGAATTTTAATTCTCCTAATTTTAAAATTATTAAATTATCAAAACTCGAAAAATTTAACGAGTTAATTATTATCGAGAAATGTTTTGGTTAGTTTATATTTTTCTTAACTATAATTTTATTTTTGCTTTTATTTTTTCACTATTTTTGCAACCAAATGAAAGTAGTAGTATTTTTTATATATGTGTTTTTTCTTCTGTTGATAAGAGGTATTTCCAATTATGCCGATACTCATTGTGTAAATAATAAATATACTTCGAGTCATAAACTAAAAGAAAATAAGCACGTAAAATTCACAAACAATAACCAAAGTGTTATATTTATCGACGATAATGATTTTGATTTGGAGGAAGAATACCAATGCAATGAGGATTTTAAAGATGCTTCTTTTGCCGAAAAACAAAACTTGTTGAACTCACGGTATCATTCAAATTTTAGAACATTGGTTCTAAATAATCACTGCAACGATTTTAAAACAGTACCTTTTATTTACGTAAACTCCTCACCTATTTATATATCCAACAACACGTTACGCATTTGAATTTAATTTTTGTGTTAACAAATGTTCCTAGTTACAAAGATGTGTATTTAAATTTAACATCTATTAAAGATTTTACCAATATTATTTCAATTTTATCAAATACCATGAAAGAAAGTGTCCTATTTACAGGCTTTATTGCCTTATTTTGTCTAATAAGTTGTAACAATAAAAAAGAAGAAAAAGAAGAAGCAATTAAATATACCGTTACAAATGCAATGGTAATCGACACCTCGTTTACTAAAGAATATGTATCGCAAATAAAATCGGTACGAAATATCGAGATTCGTGCTCAAGAGAAAGGTTTTTTACAAAATATTTATGTCGATGAAGGTCAGTTTGTACAAGCAGGTCAGATATTGTTTAGAATAATGCCAAAAATTTACGAAGCGGAATTAATGAAAGCTCAAGCCGAGGCAAAAGGTTCGGAAATCGAACTTCAAAATGCTAAAACTCTTGCTGAAAAAAATGTGGTTTCAAAAAGTGAACAAGCCATAGCACAAGCCAAACTAGAACAAGCCAGAGCAGAAGTAGCAATGGCAAAACTACATTTGTCATTTACCGAAATTAGAGCACCATTTGCTGGGATTATTGACCGACTTCCAATGAAATTAGGAAGCCTAATCGACGAAGGAGCATTACTAACAAATCTTTCAGATAACAGCAAAATGTTTGCATACTTTAACGTGTCTGAACCCGAATATATCGAATATCAATCTAACGTTAAAGGTCGTGGAAGTAGTTCGGTTAGTTTACTTTTGGCAAATGGTCAACCGTTAAAATACAAAGGAAAAGTTGAAGTAATCGAAGGTCAATTCGATAACGAAACGGGTAACATTGCTTTTAGAGCGAGTTTTCCAAACCCTGATAGATTACTAAAAAATGGCGAAACAGGAAAGGTTTTAATGACCGTTCCTATCAAGAACGCATTGGTTATTCCTCAAAAAACAACTTACGAGATTCAAGATAGAATCTACGTGTTTGTAGTCGATAAAAATAATGTAGTAAAATCTAGAGAAATAACAATTACTGGCGAATTACCTGATTTATATGTAGTTAAAAGCGGAATTTCGGCAACTGATAAAATATTATTAGACGGTATTCAGAAAGTAAAAGACGATGACAAAATCAAATACGAGTACTTGAAACCTGCAGATGTATTGTCGGGCTTGAAATTGCATGCAGAGTAATCATAATCTATAAAATCACAAACCAATGTTTAGTAAATTTATACAAAGACCAGTCTTATCGATAGTTATATCGCTTATGATTGTCTTGCTAGGAGTTTTGGCAATGTCTAGTTTGCCTGTTACCCAACTGCCCTCTATTTCGCCACCAAAGGTAAATATAACTGCATCATACCCTGGAGCCAATGGAGAGCTGATGATTAAATCAGTAGTTATTCCGCTAGAACGTGCTATAAATGGTGTTCCAGGAATGAAGTACATTGCTTCTAGTGCAGGTAATGATGGTGAAGGTTCTATTCAAGTAGTTTTTAAATTAGGGACAGATCCTAACCAAGCCTCTATTAATGTACAAAATAGAGTAGCATCGGTAGTAAACAAATTGCCACCAATTGTTGTACGTGAGGGTGTAAAGATAACTCGTGAGGAATCGAACAACTTATTGTACATCAATTTGTATAGCAAAGATCCATCTATGGATCAGAAATTCTTGTTTAACTATGCCGATATTAATTTATTATCAGAATTAAAGAGAGTTGATGGTGTAGGGGTTGCTGATATTTTGGGTAACCGAGAATATGCTATGCGTATTTGGTTGAAACCAGATAGAATGTTGGCATATAAAATAGCCCCTGATGAAATAATGGATGCCTTATCGCAACAAAGTCTCGAGGCATCGCCTGGAAAAACTGGCGAGAGTTCGGGCAAACGTTCCGAATCGTTTGAATATGTTTTGAAATATCCAGGAAGATACTCAACTGAAAAACAATATGAAAATATTGTAGTCAAATCTAACCAAAACGGCGAACTTATTCGTCTCAAAGACGTTGCTACTATAGAATTTGGTTGTTCTATGTACGATATATATTCTACATTGAATGGTAAACCATCGGCGGCAATAACCATTAAGCAATCTTATGGGAGTAATGCCAGCAAAGTTATTGAAGATGTAAAAGCCAAACTAGAAGAATTAAAGAAAACAACTTTCCCAAAAGGTGTAGATTATGAAATAAGTTATGATGCATCAAAATTTCTAGATGCCTCGATAGAGAAAGTTATCCATACATTAATAGAAGCATTTATTCTTGTAGGATTGGTCGTGTTCTTGTTCTTGGGCGATTGGCGTTCGACCATTATACCTGCAATTGCAGTTCCAGTATCATTAATAGGAACGTTTGCATTCATGAATTTTTTCGGAATCAACATCAATCTTGTAACATTGTTTGCATTGGTACTTGCAATTGGGGTTGTTGTCGATGATGCAATTGTCGTCATCGAGGCTGTACATGCCAAGATGGAAGAAGACCATCTCGGGCCGCTCAAGGCAACCAAAAAAGCTATGGGCGAAATATCTGGGGCAATTATTGCGATAACGTTCTTGATGGCTGCGGTGTTTATTCCCGTTGCGTTTATGTCGGGTCCCGTGGGTATATTTTACCGTCAATTTGCAATTACAATGGCAACAGGCATCATACTATCTGGAGTTGTAGCACTTACGTTGACCCCTGCATTGTGTGCCATGATGCTAAAAAACAATCACGGCGTAGCAAGAAAGAAAACCCCATTGAACAGATTTCTTGATGGGTTCAATAACAAGTTCGAGCAACTAACAGGCAAATATACAGGCGTATTGACAAAAATTGTTAGCAAACGAACCATTACTTTTAGTATGTTTATTCTGTTTTGTGCTGGTATATTTTTCGTGAACAACACTTTGCCAACGGGTTTTATTCCTAACGAAGATCAAGGAATGTTTTATGCAGTTATTCAGACCCCACCAGGTTCATCATTAGAACGAACAAATGATATTGCCACTAAATTACAGAAAATTGCTGAAACCATAGACGGAGTAAAATCTGTATCTTCGTTGGCAGGATATGAAATATTGACCGAAGGTACAGGATCTAATTCTGGTACATGCCTAGTTAATCTAAAAACTTGGAACCAAAGATCTAGAAATGTCAATGAAATAATGGCAGAACTCGAAGAAAAATCCAAAAACATTACAGGTGCAACAATAGAATACTTTCAGCCGCCAGCCGTACCAGGTTATGGTGCTGCAGGAGGTTTCGAATTGCGACTGCTAGACAAAGCAGGTTCGGGAGACTTCAAGTTAATGGAAAAAGTAAGTAATGATTTAGTTAAAGAACTCAACAAACGACCAGAATTGCAATCGGTATTTAGTTTCTATAGTGCTAGCTTCCCGCAATACATGTTAAGAATGGATAATGATATTGCCCAACAAAAAGGTATTACACTAGAAAACGCCACCAACACCCTTTCTACATTAGTGGGTAGTAACTACGAAACTAACTTTATTAAGTACGACCGTCAATATAAAATCATAGTACAAGCATCGCCCGAATATAGAGCTTTGCCAGAAGACATCATGAAGTTGTATTGCAAGAATAACCGTGACGAAATGGTACCATTTTCGGCATTTATGCACATGGAAAAAGTCTATGGTTTATCTGAAATTGATAGATATAATATGTCTAACGCTTCACAAATAAGTGGTTCGGCAGCTAAAGGTTATAGTAGTGGCGAAGCAATAAAAGTCATTCAAGATGTTGCTGCAAAAACATTGCCACGTGGGTTTGGTATCGATTGGGCAGGTATCTCTAAAGATGAGGTTGGGCGTGGTAACGAAGCAGCTTGGATATTCCTGATTTGTTTACTATTTGTTTACTTGGTACTTGCCGCACAATACGAAAGTTTTGTATTGCCGTTTGCTGTAATACTCTCGTTGCCAGCAGGAATCTTTGGATCTTATTTATTATTATGGTTGTGTGGGCTCGAAAACAACATTTATGCACAAGTAGCATTTGTAATGCTTATTGGGTTACTAGGTAAAAATGCAGTACTTATTGTAGAATTTGCCGTCCAGAAGCACGAGCAAGGAGCAACCATATTAGAATCGGCAATGGAAGGTGCCAAGGTAAGGTTTAGACCTATACTTATGACTTCGTTTGCATTTATTGCTGGACTAATACCATTGGCTCTAGCCACAGGACCAGGTAAAATTGGTAATCGTACTATTGGAACTGCGGCTCTAGGTGGCATGCTTTTAGGAACTATTGTAGGCGTACTTTTAATACCTGGATTATATTAT
>JAYUFL010000198.1:0-9037 GCA_043738745.1 Bacteroidota bacterium | reverse complement strand
CTTTTATCAAAATTATAATAATTTCTGAACTGTAATCTAGTAAAAGGGGTTTCCAAAAGTCTGTTACCAAGATTACTGCTAAAAGTATACACTAATCCTAGATTTACATCTAAACACAACGTCTTATTGGTGCTAATTCCCTTTTCAAAAGTCAAACCAGGAGTTAAAATATTTATTCTAAATAAATTATTTGAAACTTCTTGTGCTTTCATGTTTAATGTAAAAATTAAACTTAAAATAATTATTAAATATTTTTTCATTTGTTAGTTTTTAAATAAAACACTTGATGAAAACAAAATTTCATCAAGTGTTTAAAATTAATTTTATTGATTATACTTGTTTTGAATTATTTTTTTCGAAAATTGGAGTCAATGGTTTGAAACCATTTCTTTGAAGAGTTTTGATTGCATTGTTAAATTCATTTTGACCTTGAGCATCTTTTTGATATGCTTTTGCAATGTTGGTTAATGAAGTTTTGTTTGAAATTTGAATAATTCCGTCTACAACTTGAAGATCGTTGATGGATTGGATTGCGTTTTCTTGTTTTGAACCTACTGGCTCATCTGAACAACTTGTAACAAAAATAAATGAAGTTGTCAAAATTGCTAGAAATAAAAACTTAAAATTCCTAAGTTTCGTGTGTGTGTTACCATATATAATTTGTATTCTAAATTAATTTTAATCTTTTGCAAAACTAACTAAAATAGTAACATTTGCAATAATAATATAAATAAATATTTTAACAAATTAAATTCTACATTTAAACTTTAGTTTTTACCCCAACCAACCTTCACGATCCAAACTTCGGTATTGAATGGCTTCCGCAATGTGGCTTGCTCCTACTTCATCAACGGCTTCTAAATCGGCGATTGTTCTAGCAACTTTCAAAATTCTGTCATAGGCTCTGGCGGATAGATTCAATCTTTCCATTGCTGTTTTGAGTAATTGCAAAGAAGTTTCGTCGAGTTTACAAAATTCTCTAATAAGTTTGGTACTCATTTGTGCATTGTAATTTACGGTTTCCATTTCGGCAAATCTCGCAGTTTGAATTTCTCTTGCAGCGGTTACTCTTGCTCGAATATCGACACTAGATTCTGCTTTTCGGGTTGATGATAATTTTTCGAAAGGAACGGGCGTAACTTCAATATGAATGTCAATTCTATCCAAAAGTGGGCCAGAAATTTTACTTAAATAACGAGTCATTTCATGTGGCGACGAAGTTTGTGGAGAATCTGGATCATTAAAAAATCCACTCGGACTAGGATTCATACTTGCAACCAACATAAACGAACTTGGATAAGTTATCGTAAATTTCGCTCTTGAAATTGTAACTTCTCTATCTTCAAGCGGTTGACGCATAACTTCTAAAACATCTCGTTTAAATTCTGGTAATTCGTCCAAAAATAAAACGCCATTATGTGCCATCGAAATTTCGCCGGGTTGTGGATAACTTCCCCCGCCAACAAGCGCAACATTAGATATTGTGTGATGTGGCGAGCGAAATGGTCTTTGATTCATTAACCCAACTTCTTTTAATTTTCCAGCAACAGAATGAATTTTGGTAGTTTCGAGTGCTTCTCGCAACGTCATTGGAGGTAAAATACTTGGTAATCGTTTGGCAATCATTGTTTTTCCTGATCCCGGAGGACCAATAAGTATAATATTATGTCCGCCAGCAGCAGCAATTTCCATAGAACGTTTAATACTTTCTTGACCCTTAACGTCGCTAAAATCGTGTTCTGGAAAATCTAAAGTTTTATAAAATTCTGCTCTTGTATCTATTTTTGTAGGTTCGATTGTTCCTTTTCCTTCAAAAAAATCGATTACTTGTTGCAGATTTTCAACGCCATAAACATTGACACCTTCAACAATTGCGGCTTCTTTTACGTTTTGAATCGGCAAGAAAAAACCTTTGAATCCTTCTTCTTTTGCTTTTATGGCAATTGGCAATGCGCCACGAATGGGTTGCAGACTTCCGTCTAATGACAATTCGCCCATAATAATATAATTGGCAACTTGGTCTGCATTTATTTGGGATGAACCTGCCAAAATTCCGATTGCTAATGTCAAATCATAGGCTGAGCCTTCTTTACGCAAATCGGCTGGAGCCATATTTATAGTAATTTTTTTGCCTGGCATGGCATAACCATTATTTTTGAGTGCGGCTGCAATTCGATAACTACTTTCCTTGATTGCATTGTCTGGAAGCCCTACTAAATGATAGCCAATTCCTTTGTCCATATTGACCTCAACGGTTATTGTTGTGGCTTCTACACCAAAAACGGCACTTCCAAAAACTTTAATTAACATATAAAATTTATTTGATTGTAAATTAATAAAATATTAGTACCAACAACAAGTTTTTTGAATTAAATTTGAATTTTATATCTAATAAAAAATTTATGGGAATTTTCAACGCCATTTTAGGAAATGCATCAGAAGTAACAATTGATAATGTTTCAAAGGAATTTGAACCTATTTTAATCGAAGGAGAAAATATAGAAAAAGCCTATAAACTGATTCGGGATATGTTTATTTTACGAATAAACGATTGATTTTGGTAGAAAAACAAATCGTTGGAACCAAGGTCGATTACTTATCGATTCCATATTTCAATATCAAAAAATTCTCTAAAGAAAGTGCTGGAGTTCTAGATTTAGACGCAAATTTGAAAATTTGGATAAAAGGTGAAGATACTCCAATTACCAAACAATTTGGAAAAAGCGGTGATAATATTAATGAAGTTTATCAGTTGTTGAGTAAACATATTTTGTAAAAACATCCCAATCTAAAATTTTAGAAATTTACTTTATACGAAAGACCAATTACGTATTTTCGAGTTAAACCATCAGGCCTCGCATCGCGCACTACAAAAGGTGTTGCCAATGAAGTTTCTAAACTGCTACTTTTATTGATTTTATAGTTTATAATTATATTCCCGTTGAGTGTAAATCCTTGAGAACCAATAATTTCTTGCCTTTTTCCAAAAATATTTTCAAAACTATCATTTCCAAAATGATAAATTAATAATAAATTTGGTCTAAATGTAAAGTTATCGGATTTGATGGTATATGTGGAACGCAGCAAACCGTCGGATTTTCGTTTAAATAAATTGGTGGACTGAAAAAGTGTAGTTGATGAAAAATCACTTAAATACGAATTTTTACTGTCCGTTAACGGAATTTGTAACGCTGCATTAAAATCCCATTTATTATAGGTAAGATTCACACCAGTTACAATATCGAAAGTTCCAAGACTAGATTGATAAACCATTGGTAATGCAAAATTATTTATTTTATCATTTCCTGCGGTAAACGGAGCCTTTATTCCAAATAGAACTGACCATTTTTTATGTTCAGATTCAGATTTAAATTTGTAGTTTCCAGTCAAAAAAGCATCGCCAATATTGCCCCGAGTTCCAAAACTTCCGTTAGCGGTTGATGTTGTTATTTTCAAATTCATCGAAAAACTAGCACTAAAATCTCTTGTGTAGGTTACATATTGCGAGTAGACATTAACATCTTCCTCTGCTCCTGCAAAAACAGTTCCGATTTCTAGATTGTTTTTTTTAGTTTCTTCGTGTTTAAAACTATTATTTAAGGTACAAAAACCTGCATCGCTACAACCTTGTGCAACTGTTTTTGAAATATTTAGAACTAAAATTAACACTATTGCAAAATATTTTAAATTTTTCATGATTGTTTAGTTAGAAGTTAATTGTGCCGAACCAAAAAGAACACTATATTGTTGGCAATAGATTAAAACATATTTGTATTGTGCTAAATCCGCTCCAGTAGGAATAGTATATATTGCTGTACTCGATGCACTTCCCAAATTTATAAAATCGGAAGTTTTGACACTCGTTTTCGATAAAAACACTTTTAAGTCTGGACCAGATGCATTAAAATCGACAAAACTTAATTTATAGACCGATGATCTAAATAAATTTTTGCTTGCCCCGAAACACTTTCGTTTGGTGCCGAAGTAAATTGTCCTGAATATTTCAGAACAGATTGGTTGCTAATAACTATGCTTTGACTTTTTGTTAGTTCGCCCTGTTTTTCGCAAGAAAAAAGTGCAAAAGTACTAACCAGAATAACTAGTAATTTTTTCATGATAGTAATTTTAGGGATTATAATTATTTTTTAAAATTCGAAATTCCTGTTTTTAACCAAGATTCATATAATTGAATATCTGGATTGTAACTAATGGTTGGCGTTTTTACATTCAAATTGTTTCCGTTTAAATCAGTTACAACATACAATGGTTGCGTGTTGGTTTTGTATTTTGTAATCATAAAATCGGTCCACTTATCACCATAAGTTACTAAATTTTCACCAGTTGATTTGGATATAAATTGTTCTGATTTTGGCATTTCGTGTTTATTGTCAACATACAACGAAATTAAAACCACATCATTATTCAAGATTTTTAAAATGCGCTCGTCTGACCAAACATTATTTTCCATTTTGCGGCAATTTACGCATGCGTAACCAGTAAAATCTAACATTATTGGTTTGTTTACTGTTTTTGCATAAGCCAAACCTTTGTCGTAATTGTCGAACGATATAATGTTATGAGGACCGTATTTTGCACCTTCGGGTAATTTATTTTCAGATATTGTGGTTGGTCTTTTATCAACATCATCAACCCCGAAAGGGCTTTCGCTATATTCCATTGGAGGCGGAAACGCATTGATTAATTTTAGAGGTGCTCCCCAAAGTCCCGGAATCATATATATTGTAAAACTCAAAACAATCAATCCGATAAATAATCTTCCGACCGAAATAGATTCAAGTTTACTATCGTGTGGCATTGTGATTTTTCCTAATAAATACAAACTTAATGTTCCAAAAACAGCAATCCAAATTGCCAAGAAAACTTCTCTTTCTAATAAGTGCAATTGCAAAACCAAATCGGCATTTGATAAAAATTTAAATGCCAAAGCCAATTCTAAAAAACCTAAAAATACTTTTACAGTATTGAGCCAACCACCTGATTTTGGTAACGAATTCAACCAACCCGGAAACATTGCAAACAACATAAATGGCAATGCTAATGCCAACGAAAACCCTAACATTCCAACAATTGGAGCGATTCCGCCTTTGGATGCCGATTCGACCAAAAGCGTACCTACAATTGGTCCCGTGCATGAAAACGAAACGATTGCTAATGCCAATGCCATAAATAGAATTCCAATAATTCCACCTCTATCTGCCTGACTGTCAATTTTATTTGCCCAAGAATTAGGTAACATTATTTCGAATGCACCCAAAAACGAAGCCGCAAAAAACACCAATAAAATAAAGAAAATTATATTAAAATAAACGTTTGTAGAAAGCGCGTTAAGTGCATCTGCTCCAAAAATTGTTGTTACTAAAGTACCGAGCAACACATAAATTATGATGATTGATAATCCATAAAAAATGGCATTTCGGATTCCTTGTGATTTTGTTTTGCTTTGTTTGGTAAAAAAACTCACCGTCATTGGAATCATCGGAAAAACACAAGGTGTTAACAATGCTGCAAATCCGCCAAGAAATGCTAAAATAAAAATAGTCCATAATCCTTTTTTAGGTTCAGTTTTTGGATTAATAATTTCTATTTTTTTAGAAACTGGTGGAATAATTAGCGTTTTTAGAACTGATTTGGTGGATGTTGTATCCGTTTTCAGTGTGTCCTTTTTTGACGAAATAAATTCTTTTTTTGAAATTACGGGTAATTGAAAAGTAAACTTTTTCTCTAAATTAATACAAACATCTTTGCAGACTTGGTAATTTAAACCCGATTCAATTTTAACAATTTTTGGATTTATAATAGAAATTTCTTGAATAATTTGTGCGTTTTTTTCGAAATATGTTTCATTTACACCAAAATCATCATTAAATTTAGTTTCTGTTTTACTTTCTTTGGCTTTACCTACCAGATTATAATTCCCTTTCGAATTTTTAAAAGAAACTTCTAACGCTAATGGCCCACCATCTGGTGTAAATTGGGAATACATATGCCAATTAGGTTCAATTTTACCATTAAAAATCAATAAATAATTAGTATCCGATTTCCTTTCGATTTTAGTCGTCCATTTTACAGGGTCTAAAATCTGCGAATTGGCATTTGCAAAAGCAAAAAAAGTGATTAAAAAAACTAAAAATTTCTTCATTATTGGATTGTTATTTGTAATTTATTTTTTGTTGTATTTTCTATTCTAAAACGTTCATCTTGACGCATTCCTATTATCCAAACTATTTGATTGTCTGAAGTTAAAATCCAAATATTTTCTTTTTCTAAAATTGATAACTTCTCATCTTTAAAAAATTTACTTACTTTTTTCGATTTTCCATTCATTCCAAAAGGCTGAAAATTATCGCCTTCGTTCCATTTTCTAATTTCTAAAGGAAACAATAACTTGTCTTCATCTACAAATATAGTTCTATTTGAAACTTCCGAAATGTCGGCTACTTTACAAACCGATAATTTTAAGGGAACTTTAACTTCTAATTGATTTTTCTCTACCCAAAATTGTTCCTCCAAATCATTTACGGAATTTATTGGCGAAAGGATTAAAAAATCTCTATTTTTCAATAAATTATAGTCTCTCGAAAAAATTTGTTTTCCAGTTTGTCCATCTACTAAATCGTAAATATCTTTCCAAGCCGTAAATCCAAATTCCTGCAACCATTCGTGCAAATAGGATTCATAATTGGGTAATTGTTGCAGTTTTTTTAAGTCAAAATGAATTTCATCACCAAATTCCTTCGCAACTTGCTGATAAATCATAACAGTTGCATCCTCGACCATAACTTGTGATTCTTGCAAATAACTCTGAGTTTTCTGAAAAGATTCTAGAAAATTAGGATTTAAATCCTTTAGCAAAGGAACCAAATGATGTCGGATTTTATTTCGTAAATATTTATCCGAGGCATTACTGGAATCTTCTCGCCATTTGATGTGATTTTGCTTGGCATAATCCTCGATTTCTTGACGAGAAAAAATTAAAAGCGGTCTAATAATCTTATCGTTTTGAACTGGAATTCCGACTAAACCATCCAAACCCGTTCCTCGAGAAAGGTTGATTATAAAGGTTTCTAGATTATCATCCGCATGATGAGCCGTTAAAATAAAATCGTAATTTCCGAGATTCAAAAGTTCATAAAACCAATCATAACGAAGGTTTCGAGCAGCAACTTGTGTCGATAATTTATAATCTTTGGCAAAATTTTCGGTATCAAATTGCGTTACTAATATTGGAATATTTTGCTCATTTGCATAATCTTGAACAAAATTTTGATCCCCAAAACTTTCTAATCCACGAAGTTGAAAGTTGCAATGAGCAATTGCAATTTCCTGATTTAATTTTTGAAATAAATGCAACAAAACCATACTATCTAAACCGCCACTTGTAGCAATAATTAATTTTTTATTTTCCAAAAAAGGAAAATTATTAGTGATATGATTTTGAAATTTATAAAGCATTTTCAAATGTAATTATTTCGTTTTGATTTATGATAAAACTTCTAACATTGCGGCTGCTTTAAGCAAACATTCCTCGTATTCTTGCTCAGGAATTGATAGCGATGTGATGGCACTTCCTACCGAAAACGAAACATATTTTTCTTCTTGATTGTACAAAATGCTGCGAATGACAACGTTAAAATCGAAATCGTTATTTGGAGTAAAATATCCAACAGAACCGCTGTATAAACCTCGTTTTGTTTCTTCAAAATCTTCAATAATTTGCATTGCCGAAATTTTGGGCGCGCCAGTCATACTTCCCATCGGAAAAGTAGTTTTTAAGGCATCAATAACAGAAAATTCTGGATTTAATTTCGATGAAATCGTAGTAATCATTTGATGCACTTGCAGGAACGAATATACTTTACACAACTCTTCAACCTGAACCGAACCTTTTTGTGCCGTTCGGGATAAATCGTTTCGAACCAAATCCGTAATCATGATGTTTTCCGAGCGTTCTTTTGGATTTTTAGATAATTCTAATTTCGATTTTTCGTCTTCTAATTTATCTAAAAACCGTTTGGAAGTTCCTTTTATGGGTTGCGAAATAAGTTTTTCTTCTTCTTTTTTCAAATACCGTTCTGGCGATGCCGAAAGTAAAAAATGCTTATTATTCTTGAAAAATACCGAAAATGGCGCTTTCGAAATTTCGTTCAGTTTGAAATAGTTGAATAATGGATTTATAGTTGCATTTTCGGCAAAAAATTCCATACAAAAATTCGCTTCGTAAATATCGCCACGATGAATATGTTCTAAAATTTTCGAAACTTTTTCGATGTACTTTTCTTTAGCAATTTTTTGAGAAATTACTATTGAATTTTGACTTTCGACTTTCGACTTTCGACTTTCAAGTATTTCTATAAAATCAATCTCAACCTCATCATCGCACATATTGAGATAGCAAATTTGCAATTCATTTCCTTTTAATAAAAACAACTTTTTAGGCTGAAAAAAATATAAATCCGGAAAATTTAATCCATCGAAATTCATGGATTTCAAATCCTCTACATTGTTTTTTAAATCATACGATAAATAACCAAAAAGCCAATCTTTAGTGATTTGTTGGTATTGTTTTAAATCCTCGAAAGCGTTGATGTAATCCGTTTTTATGGACGTAAAAGCATCAACAGCAAGCACACAATCGAAACTGGAATATTGGTCTGGATAATTGTTAGAGTCAAAAAAAACAACTTCGCGGAATTGTTGTGACCAAGTTAATAGTTGCGTTTTAAACTCGCTTGGATTGATTAAGATTTTATAAATTGATGTTCTCAAAAATTGGTTTTATAAAGAATTTCAAAATTACGATAAAATAGTTTTAACTCGAAAACATATTTAAATAATAAAAAACCCGATAGAAAATTTCTATCGGGTTTTTATTTGTTATAAACGATTTCTAAACGTGAATTGCTCTATTTCCTGTTGATGCCAATGCGGCTTCTTTCAATGCTTCTGCAAATGTTGGATGCGCGTGAGACATTCTAGAAATATCCTCGGCAGATGCTCTAAATTCCATGGCGTAAAC
>JAYUFL010000197.1:0-3272 GCA_043738745.1 Bacteroidota bacterium | reverse complement strand
TCCACGGCTTCGGGCAAAACATCATAAAACGATTTGCCAATAACATCTTTTCCTTTGCCCCAAGTTTCAAGAATGGCATCGTTGGCAATTTCTATGATGAGGTTTTTGCCTTGAAAAATAGCAATCATGTAGGGCGAGGTGAATATTAAATTTTGATATTTGTGTTCGGTTTCTTCTATTTTTTTTCTTGATAAAACTTGCTCTGTAACGTCATTTGCTGTAACTATTACTCCCGAAATGTTGTCATTGTCTTCATAATAAGGTTGGTAAACAAAATTGAAATAGAGTGTTTCTTTTTGTCCGTTTTTACGGATAAAATAAGCGGGTTCTTCCTTGCCATATTGCGTAATGCCTTTGTGAAACACATTGGATAAATATTCCCAAAAAGGTTGGTTTTTAATTTCGGGCATTATTTCTAACATAGATTTGCCGATTGCCTCTTTGCTAACGTGCCAAAGTTTTAACATAGGTTCGTTGGCTATATCGAATATCATATTTTCGCCTTTCAAAACAAGCATTGGTATAGGAGATTGTTCAACCAAGTTTCGAAAACGTTCTTCGATTGCTTTGCTTTTTTTGGTTAAATTAACTTGTTCAGTTATATCCAAAGCCATGACCATTAAACCATATATTTCGTCTGATTCGTTTTTTAATGCTTCTAATGAAAAATTGAAATAACATTGTGTTGGAATGCCATTATTTTTAGAGTCAATCATTGCTGGATATTCGCTCGATGTAAAAGTCTCGCCTGTTTTGAATACATTATCAAATATTTCATAGGAACCAGTGCCGTCTAATTCTGGAAATACTTCCTGAAAAGTTTTCCCTAAAAAATCGTTTTCTTTACGGTTATTTTGTTTTTGATATTTTAGGTTTGCCATAATGAACCTGTGTTTTGGTCTTGTAAAAATGGCTATAGCTGCAGGTGCGTTTTGAAAAATATTTTGCAATTGTTTCAAGTTGTTATCAGAAATAGTAAGTAACTTTTCGGTTTCTGAATGAGATAATTCAGAATTTTTGGGAGTAGCAGTTGTTTTCATATTTAAGAAACCTTTCAGAACATTTGAGAATTTAATTTATCCAACGAAGATAAATGCCAAACAAGAAAATACTTATGACTTTTTTGTTTAAAAATTGTTTGATAAACTAATGAGGAATAGTAATCAAACTTTAAACAATTATTAATTATTTTTAAAAATACACTTTTTCAATTTAAAATACTAATTAAGTTATAATTAGTTGTTAATTTTTTTTTTTTAAACTAATAATCTTACAACTTAAAAAAATAATTATGAAACAAGTATTGACTTTTAAAATTTAATTTTATGACTATTTAATTATCTGAAAAATAAATATTATGAAATCATCAAAACCAAAAAAACTATCACCAAAACAGCAAAAAATAGCCCAAGTAATGCACGAATTCAAAGAAGGCGATTTGCATTCTGGCAAAACCAAAACTATTGTAACCAACCCAAAACAAGCCATTGCCATTGCATTAAGTGAAGCCGAAGGATTGGATAAAAAAATTAAAAAATAAGTTATGAACACATTACACAATTATAAGTTGTCAGTAAAATGGACTGGAAATCAAGGTTCAGGAACATCAAATTACAAAGATTTTGAAAGAAGTTACAACATTCAAATCGAAAACAAAGCCGCTATTTTGGGATCATCTGATCCAGAATTTCATGGTGATAAAACCAAACACAATCCCGAAGAACTTTTGTTAGCATCCGTATCATCTTGTCACATGCTTTGGAATTGGCACTTGTGCGCTGAAAACAAAATTATTATTACTGATTATATAGATAATGCCACCGCAGTTTTGGAGGAAACGGAAGATGGAAACGGAAAATTTTCATCGATTACGCTTAATCCTACAATAACAATTACCGAAAAAGCAATGATTGAAAAAGCAACCGAATTGCACAAGAAAGCAAACGAATTTTGTTTTGTTGCCAATTCTTTAAATTTTAAGGTGGGTCATGAACCAGTATTTAATGTTGTTAGAAATGTAGTTTTATAGTGCCAATCAATTCTAAATTTTTTTTACAATCTTTATAAAAATAGCAGCATAAACCCGAAAATTCATTTTTAAAAATTGATAGGATTAAATCAAATAAGTATGCAAGACAAAAATAATAAAACAAGACGAAAATTTATAAAGCAAGCATCATTAGCGGGAGCTGGTGTTTGGCTTGCAAAACCAATTCAACTTTTTTCACAACCAAATAAAACAAATATTATGAGCAAGAATATAAATTCAAAAGGCTATGCAGGAAACGATGAACAAGGAAAATTGGTTTCTTGGAATTTCGAACGAAGACCCGTTGGAGACAACGATATTTTAATAGACATCAAGTTCAGCGGAATTTGCCACTCCGACATTCATACTATAAAAGGACATTGGGGCAAACAGCAATACCCACAAGTGCCAGGTCACGAAATTGCGGGGTTAGTAGCAGCAGTTGGAAAAAATGTAACCCTGTTTAAAGTTGGAGACAAAGCGGGCGTGGGTTGCATGGTAAATAGTTGTATGAAATGCGAAAGTTGTAAAAATGGCGAAGAGCAACATTGTGAAACTACAGGTATGGTAGGCACTTATGGCACTCCCGAAAAATCATCACCAACAGGAATAACACAAGGTGGCTACGCTACCAATATTGTAGTAACAGAACATTTTGCAATAAGAATTCCTGATACTATAGAATTGCAATATGCGGCATCATTGCTTTGTGCTGGCATTACTACTTATTCCCCATTAATGAAAGCTAAATTCAAAAAAGGAGATAAAATCGGAGTAACAGGAATCGGTGGCTTAGGACACATGGCCATTAAATTAGCTGTTTCAAAAGGTGCCGAAGTTTATGCTTTTACTACATCTGCTTCAAAAGTAAATGACATAAAAGGTTTTGGCGCTAAAGAAGCAATCGTAGTGAATTCTGGAGAAGATTTAAAACCGTGGTTTGGGAAAATGGATTTTATGATTTCAACTGTGCCTTATGCTTATGAGATGTCAAATTACATTTCTTGTGTAAAACCGTATGGTTATTTCACGCAAGTAGGACAACCTATAAATGGCGAACTGACCATCAATAATTCTAATATGCTTTTCAACCGTGTAAATTTTAATGCTTCTTTAATCGGAGGTATTCCTGAAACACAGGAGGTTATGGATTACTGTGCCAAAAATAACATTTATCCACAAATACAAATCATTAAAGCTGATGAAATAAATGAAGCTTGGAAAAAAGTGGTAAACAAAGAAG
>JAYUFL010000196.1:0-24142 GCA_043738745.1 Bacteroidota bacterium | reverse complement strand
ATAAACTCAAATGAAAAGAAAAATCCCGAGTACTAGTCGGGATTTAGTTAGAATATGTATGTAGCGGAAATTTTATTTTTTCAACAAATCTCTAATTTTTTCGTTACAAGTGAAAAACCACTTTTTCTAAACTATCCTCCCAAGATATTATTTCTATTCCAAAAGTATCTGTAATTTTTGATTTATCTAAAACGCTGTATTTTGGTCGTTCGGCTGGTGTTGGATAATTTTCAGACGGAATAGGTTTTAAAATAATGTCTATATCGTGAATTTCAAATATTTTTTTTGCAAAATCAAACCAAGAACATTGCCCGAGATTAGAAAAATGAAACAGTCCAAAGTTACTAGATGTTGGGTGTTGGGTATTGGTTTGAATGATTTGTAAAATCGCATTTGCCAAATCGACCGCGTTTGTTGGTGTGCCAATTTGATCATTTACAACCGATAAAGTATCTTTTTCTGAACCCAACCTCAACATGGTTTTCAAGAAATTATTCCCAAATTGGGAGTAAACCCATGAGGTTCTAATAATTATATGCTTTTGTAAAATATCTTGAATTGCTTTTTCACCATCGAGTTTGGTTTGTCCGTAAACTGATTTTGGGTTGGTAACATCGGTTTCGGAATACGGTTTTACAGCCGTTCCATCAAATACAAAATCTGTGGAAACGTGAACTAAAATTGTATCATATTCTTTACAAAATTGAGCAAGATTTTTGGCTCCTGTAGTATTTATTGCAAATGCTTTTTCGGGTTCGGATTGTGCTTTATCAACTGCTGTGTAAGCCGCTGTATTGATGCAATAATCTGGTTTATATTCTTGGAAAATGTGTTTTACGTTTTCTAAATCAGTAATGTCTAAAGTTGTAGAATTACAAAATTTAAAATCAATATTTGAATAATTTTCAGCAATAAATTGCAAACTTTGTCCCAATTGACCGTTGGATCCTGTTACAAGAACTACCATGCTTTTCGGGCGTTTTCGAGTTTTGGTTGTACTAAATCTTTTTCGGAAATCAATAAATCATTGGTTGGAAATTGCCAATCGATGTTTATAGTTTCGTCGTTATAAATTAGTCCGCCTTCGGAGTCTTTATTGTAAAGGTTATCGCATTTATAAAAAAAAGTTGCCGTTTCTGATAACACCAAAAATCCATGGGCAAATCCTCTTGGAACAAAAAATTGGGTTTGGTTTTCACTAGATAATAAAACGGATTCGTACTGACCAAATGTTTCGGAATCTGGACGAATATCTACGGCTACATCCAGAACTTCGCCTTGCAAAACGCGAACTAATTTGGCTTGCGCATTGTCTCCGGTTTGATAATGCAAACCGCGCAAAACGCCTTTTGTAGAAAAAGATTGGTTGTCTTGTACAAAATGAACTTCTTGACCTACTCCGTTTTGAAACGTTTTTTCGTTGTAACTTTCCATGAAATATCCACGCTCGTCCTTAATGATTTTGGGTTCGATTACGAAACAGCCTTTTAGTTTTGTAGGTATAAAATTCATGATTTTTGACACAGATTTTTACAGAGAAAAAGAAATTCTCTGAGTTTATTGTTCGTTAGAAATGTCTAATAATTGCGTTCCATAACCACTTTTTAGTAATGGTTCGGCCAATGCTTTCAGTTGTATTTTGTCGATGAATCCCATTCGGAATGCGGCTTCTTCGATTGAGCCAATTTTTAATCCTTGACGTTCTTCGATAACTTGCACAAATTGCGATGCTTGCATTAATGAATTGAATGTTCCTGTATCGAACCAAGCGGTTCCGCGATCCAGAATACTTACTTTTAGTTTTCCTCGTCGCAAATATTCTTTGTTTACATCGGTAATTTCGATTTCGCCACGATGACTTGGTTTTATATTTGCTGCAATTTCGACCACATCATTATCATAAAAATAAATTCCTGGAACGGCATAATTGGATTTTGGAATTGCTGGTTTTTCTTCAATCGATAAAACTTTTCCTTCTTTATCAAAATCGACCACGCCATAACGTTCTGGATCATGAACATGATAGGCATAAATTATTCCGCCATCGGGATCGTTATTGGCTTGTAATAAATCTGCTAAACCTGTTCCGTAAAAAATATTATCTCCAAGAACTAACGCAACTTTATCGTTTCCAATAAATTCTTTTCCTATAATAAATGCTTCGGCAAGTCCGTTTGGATGTTCTTGAACTTCGTATTCAAATCGACAACCATATTTTTTTCCGTCGCCAAGCAAAGTTCTAAAAAGTGGTAAATCATGAGGAGTCGAGATGATTAAAATTTCGCTAATTCCGGACCAAATTAATGTCGATAACGGATAATAAATCATCGGTTTATCATAAATGGGCATTAATTGTTTGCTAACTGCAATAGTTAGTGGATGCAATCTTGTGCCTGATCCTCCTGCTAGAATTATTCCTTTCATATTATTAAATATTAGAAATTTTGGCGGCTTGTTTTCTATAAAATGACATAAATAGACCGTAAATTATAAATAAAGAAACAAATAAAACAGGAAAAATAAGTTTCATTTTATTATTTATTCCTTTTGTGTTTTTAATGTTTATAGTTTTACTTAAATCTTTTACAACTTTATCCGACGAAACCAATTGTATTTTTTGATTGTCAATTTCTGAAATTAATCTATCTTTAGTTTGAATAATGTCGTTCAGTTGTGTATTTTCGTTATAATAAACTAATTTATCATTTTTTTTATTGTTTTTAGACGACGAAAACTCGTTTAATAATAAATCTATTTGATTAATGATGTTTTGATTTTCTTTCATTTTAGAAGTAATATTTTCCATATTTACTTTTTTGATTTTATCAAAATAATCATTTTGGTTTAAATAATTTAATATTGGGATTATTAAAGTTTCGTTGGAAGTTAATTCATCAGTTGTGATTTTAATTTTGTGGTGTTGATAGTTCTTACTTGTAATTTCATCTTTTATAACTTTTTTAATATCGCCATCTTCGGATAATAACTTTACTAATTCAAAATTTTGAGAATTCTGAGCGTTCGTTACACTTGTTCCTGAGTTTGTGCCAACAAAACTATAGATATCAACAATTGGTTCAATTTCTATTATCGAAATTTTATCCGGTTTTTGAATTCCTAGCGATTTTAAAAATGCATAATCTCTACTTTTAATTTTCGATTCTAACAAATCTATTTTAGAATATAAATAATCAACACTTCCAAAATTCGGAGTTATAATTATTTCGTGATCATATACATTTTCGGTTTTATCTAAAAAATATCCTAATGTACCTCCAAAAATAAATAAAACTAAAATTATTAGAATGTTTTTCTTAAAAAACAAAATACTCATAAAAATTGAAGTGTTAATCCTGTCGAAAAAACTCCCTATTTTCTTAGTTATTAATGACAAATCAATTTCTTGATCTTGATTATTTGATGTGTTTGCACTCATTTTTTAGTTATTGATATTGAAAATTTGTTCTAATATTTTTATGGTTATCAAATACGTTGGTTTTACTCCTGTAGTTCCTAATCCGCCGGACGCCAATGTGCTCCCAGTTTCCAAAGGATTGTCCGAGGCATAATAAGCATAACGAACTTTCACATTTGGATTGATGCTTTTTCGGATTTTTGATGCCGATTGAATCGCTTTCTGGTAATAACTTCCTTCCATTTCCAGACCGATGGCGCCCCAAGTCGATTCGTGGAAAAATTTCAACAAATCGCGATTTTGCAATGATGTTCCAAAAACAGTAACCATTGTTCCTGCTATTACCGGAATATCGTTTCCTTCGAACATTTCGGCGGTTAATTCGTTGTTAAACGTATAATTATCGGCAGTCCCTTCATTAATATGTGCACTCGGAATCATAATATCACCTTTTCCACCTTCTAAAATTCCTGCTTTTCCCATTATCGAAACCGATTCTACGTTTATCAAAACTTCTTTTTTGTATGGTTTCAATAATTCATCTATCGTTTCATAGGCTTGTTCTCCAAAAGCATAATCCATTACGATTATAACTGGCGGTTTGTCGCCAACTTTCGCTTTTGGAAATGATGTTTTTGCCCAATCAATCTTGGCTGTATCAAATATCTGAACATCGATATTGGTTCCTGAACTATCTGGTAACGAGAACATTCCTTGTTTTAATGCAACTTCTGTAACTTTATCACGAACATCGTGTGCGCCAGATTTGCTTAATTCTTCATAAATAAAGAAATCTGACTTGTCTTTAAACTTGATTTTTAGCACATGCGTTGCAAAAATCGAATTCATAACCGAGTGCATATTCGCCGAAATAACATGAATTGGTCTGTCGAAAAGATTGTTTTCTTCCAAGACTTTCTTGATATTATTTGCCCAAATTTCGCCATGAATATGATGTCCTAAACGTTCTCTAAGAATAGGTGAAAACGTAATTGTGCGTTTGTTATTGTCCAATACTTCTTCCAAAGCCAATTTCCCTAACCAATATATAATGTGTAAAAATCGATCTGGCTGGTTTGCGTTTCCAAATGCATCATAAATATCCAAAACTTCCGAAAATGTTCTGCCTAAAATATTTGCTGTATGCGAAATGGCTTTTTCTTTTTCGACCAATGTAAGTTTTTTGGTCAATAATGCAAATTGCTCTAATTTTTCCCAATCGCGAGAAACTTTTCCTTCGTCGTCAATTAAAACTCTGTTTTTGATTTTATGTGATTCAATAAAAATAAATGTCAAATGAGTCAAAATATCATAAATATCGGATCGTCCACGAGTGATTTCGATGTTCATTTGTTCATCATCAATTCGGTAACAATTTCTGCGTCGTTTTGGAGGAACAATTGCTTGGAAATGAGATTTAGAATATCCTTCGTCTGATGTCAAATTTATATATCGACATTCTTCGATTCCTACAGGAAGTCGTTCGATAACGTATAGTAACCCTGATAATTCTACTTTTTCTTCGGCAATGCTTCCGTAAATTTCTGGTCTGAGTGACAACAACGCTTCTCGCAAAGTTTCGCCCGAAACACCCATTGGTTTATAAAAGCCACGGTTGAACAAATGTCGCATTGTTATGTATAATTTCTCGATTGCTGCCGACGATTCTTGGGCTCGCGAACGAGATATGTTTTTTGTTTCTTTCATTTAATGTTATATATAACCTACAAATATATGATTTTTATTCTATTTGCAAATTTATTACACTAAACGGCTTTGCTTTGTTAATAAAAAATGATCAAAATTAAAACTATTTTTCAAATAAAAAGGGTTACTCAATAGTATTCTGTTTACCAAAAGCCAGCAAAAATTTAGTTTTAATTTAAGGTCGGAAAAAACAACTTAAATTAGCAAAATGATGTGAAAAAGTGCGGTGAGCTTTTGAAAATTTGGATTTTTGGAGGTGGTTCGGGTTAGTGTTTGCATATATTGTTTCTTAAATATAAAAAATAATTATATCAAATAATTGGAAGTATTTGATTTTACAAATACTTCCATTATTCATACTAAAATCAGAAAAATTTTATGCTGCGGAATTAATTAATTCTAATGAAATTTTAATTAAAGATTCAACTGTTGATTCTCCTTGATAATATTCAATTAAATTACTTACATCAATATTAGATCGAATCTTTTCTTGATTTTTAATATAAAATGTTTTTGTAGATCCATTAACCCCAAGAACAAAACTAATCTCATCAAATTCTCCTTTGTTTAAAAAAACAATTTTATCATCATGAGAATACATAGTATTAAAAAGACCTAAAAGTATTGTCTTTAGGTTTTTTCCTTCGGACAAATTCTTATTGAGTTTAAAGATTCTTTCCTCTCTTCCAAGCTTTAAATCATTTTCAATCAATCGAAACTCTTTAAGTTTTCCAAGTTCAAGATAATTTTTGATAAAATATCTTGGAGGTGCCTGTCTTAATTCTAAAAAATAATTTGAAACTCCTTTCATTCTCATGAAGTTATTAAATGCATTTTCGAATATTGTTTTAACACCATGATTTTCTTTTTTTTGAACTATTAAAAATCCAAATTTAGAATTTTTTGGAACATGTATTAGATAGAAAAAATCTTTCGAAATCAAATCTATTTTTTTAATATCGAATTTTAGTCGATTTGTTTTACAGTCTTTAATTTTTCCTCTCTCACCTGTATAAGCTGAATCAAAACCGCCAGTTATAGTCCTATTTGATAAATCCTTTTTATGTTTATTACTTAGTGTAAAAGTTCTGTATTTCCCTTGATTATCTACATAACCCCTTATATTTTTGTGAATGTATCCACAAAAATCATTCATTGTATCTAACAAGTCGTCATCTTCGTTATAAAAACTTAATACTTGCTGTTCTTTTGCTTTATTCAAAAGCGTAAATCTGTATACATTTAGATTTATCATAATCTTTTTTTATTTAAATTTTTAAAATTATATTTTGTTGATAATTAATGCACCAGCCATTATATATACTGATTTTATTAAAAATATTATCAACATTTTAAATTCTGCGAATAATTTAACTTGGAAAAAAGATTTCAATTCTATACTTTTGAAGTATTAAAAAAGTAGGTGAGACAACCTCATCATCTTTATAAACTTAATAAAAAATGGCCGGCAAGCTTTGATTATTTAAGTTTCCAATTTAGGGATATCACAGATGTCCCTTTTTTTATGCTTTTTTGTTTTCTTTACCTCGACTTATTTATATATTAATTACAAATATAAAATAACTTTGTTATTTATAATCATTCTAAATAACAAAGTTATTAACAATTCTATTTTTTAACTTCCACACATTTCACACTCATCTGGACCAGCATTTTTTGCTAACTCGATCATGACCCGGTATTCTTCATTAGACATTGCAGTAGTTTCTACTTCGAATTGTGCTAAAACAGGTTGTTCTTTCACTTGGATTGGTTCCGCTTTTTTGTCGTTGTTTAGTGTAAACTTAATCGCATCGACAGCCGCTTTAGTTCTCAAATAATACATTCCGGTTTTTAGACCTGATTTCCAAGCATAAAAGTGCATTGATGTTAATTTTGAGTAATTGGCATCTTGCATAAACAAGTTTAACGACTGCGATTGATCTACAAAATATCCACGGTGACGGCTCATATCGATAATGTCTTTCATCGACATTTCCCAAACGGTTTTGTACAATTCCTTTAAATCTTGCGGAATATTTAGGTTCTGAACCGATCCGTTTTCTCGCATTAATTCTTGTTTTAGATCCTCGGTCCAAAGTCCTAGTTTTACCAAATCTTCGAGTAAATGTTTGTTTACCACGATAAATTCGCCCGACAAAACACGTCGTGTGTATATATTGGAAGTATAAGGTTCGAAAGCCTCATTGTTTCCTAAAATTTGCGAAGTCGAAGCCGTTGGCATTGGCGCAACTAACAATGAATTGCGAACTCCGTTTTTCATTACTTCTTTTCGTAAATTGGCCCAATCCCAACGACCCGAAAGTTCTTCGTCTTTTAGTCCCCAAAGATTGTATTGAAACTCTCCTTGCGATATTGGCGAACCTTCAAAACTTGAATAAGGTCCTTCCTCGATTGCCATTTCCATAGATGCGGTTACGGCTGCGAAATACATGGTTTCGAAAATTTCTTGGTTCAATGTTTTGGCTTCATCACTTGTAAACGGCAGTCGCATCATAATAAATGCATCGGCCAAACCTTGTACTCCAAGTCCAATTGGACGATGGCGTTTGTTAGAATTTTCGCCTTCAATAACTGGATAATAATTTCTGTCAATAACTTTATTTAAATTTCGAGTTACACGTTTGGTAACCGTAAAAAATAAATCGTGGTTGAATTTTCCGTTCTCCACAAACATTGGCAACGAAAGCGATGCAAGGTTACAAACCGCAATTTCGTCTTTTGAAGTATATTCCATAATCTCGGTACACAAATTCGACGAACGAATGGTTCCCAAGTTTTTCTGATTCGATTTTCTGTTTGCTGCATCTTTGTACAACATGTATGGTGTTCCAGTTTCGATTTGCGATTCCAGAATTTTTTCCCACAATTCGTGGGCTTTGATGGTTTTTCTACCTTTTCCAGCCGCTTCATAAGATGTGTAAAGTGCCTCAAATTCTTCGCCATGAACATCATACAAACCTGGACATTCGTTAGGACACATTAAAGTCCAATTGCCATTTTCTTCCACACGTTTCATGAACAAATCCGAAGTCCACATTGCAAAAAACAAATCTCTGGCGCGCATTTCTTCTTTTCCTGTATTCTTTTTCAAGTCTAAAAAATCGAAAATATCAGCGTGCCAAGTTTCTATATAAATTGCAAAACTTCCTTTACGTTTTCCGCCACCTTGATCTACGTAACGGGCGGTATCATTAAAAACGCGCAACATTGGCACAATTCCGTTGGATGTTCCGTTTGTTCCACGAATGTAACTTCCCGTTGCACGAACATTGTGAATAGAGAGTCCAATTCCGCCAGCCGATTGCGATATTTTTGCCGTTTGTTTCAACGTATCATAAATTCCGTCGATACTATCGTCTTGCATGGCTAATAAAAAGCATGATGACATTTGTGGTTTTGGCGTTCCGGCATTAAACAATGTTGGCGTGGCGTGGGTAAAGAATTTTTTCGACATTAAGTCGTATGTTTCTATTACCGAAGTCAAGTCGTCTAAGTGAATTCCAACCGAAACTCGCATCAACATGTGTTGCGGACGCTCCACAATTTTACCGTTTATTTTCAATAAATAGGAACGTTCTAATGTTTTAAAACCAAAATAATCATAATTAAAATCTCGGTTGTATATAATATGCGAATCCAAAAATTCAGCGTTTTCTTGTATAACTTTATGTACTTCTTCAGACAAAAGTGGTGCCTCTTGACCATTTCTCGGGTTTACATAATGATACATTTCGTTCATTGTTTCCGAAAAAGATTTTTTGGTGTTCGAATGCAAATTCGAAATTGCGATTCTAGCCGCCAACTGAGCATAATCTGGATGCGCAATCGTCATCGATGCTGCGGTTTCTGCCGCCAAATTATCTAACTCCGATGTCGAAACACCATCGTAAAGCCCCTCAATAACTCGCATGGCAACCTTAACTGCATCAACCAAATCGTTCAATCCGTAACACAACTTCTTGATTCTGTCTGTGATTTTGTCGAACATTACTGGCTCCTTGTGCCCATCTCTTTTTACTACGTACATAATTTTTGTTTGTTTTTAAAATAGAAAATCCCTTCGCTATTTTAGTGAATTTGTTTGTTGTTTTTTGGGAAACTAATCTCGCTTTCATTACAATCTTTTTAAAATTGTAACACTTCGACAGGCTCAGTGTGACAATTTCAAAAAGGATTTTCCCTTCAATCGGGGCTAAACTAGTTTTCAGATTTGGGGGCTTACTGAAAATTTCGGTTTTGGTTTGGTTTGGTTTTTTATTTAAAAATCAGCGTCAAACGTAATTTTTTGGGCTTCAACATCGGTATTCATAACACCTGCTTTTTGGTATTCGGCAACTTTTTTCTCAAAGAAATTTGTTTTTCCTTGCAACGAAATCATATCCATAAAATCAAATGGGTTTGACGTGTTGTATTCTCTATCGCAACCTAATTCCACCAACAATCTATCGGCTACAAACTCAAGATATTGTGTCATTAATCCAGCATTCATTCCAATTAAAGAAACTGGTAACGATTCGGTAATGAACTCTCTTTCAATATTTAATGCATCAACAATAATACTACGGATTCTTTCTTTTGGCACTTTATTAATCAAATGATGGTTGTGCAAATGAACCGCAAAATCGCAATGAACACCTTCGTCTCGAGAAATTAATTCGTTAGAAAAGGTTAATCCTGGCATTAATCCACGTTTTTTCAACCAATAAATAGAGCAGAATGCACCCGAAAAAAAGATGCCTTCAACAGCAGCAAAAGCAATTAATCTTTCTGCAAATGATGGAGATTCGATCCATTTCAAAGCCCAATCGGCTTTTTTCTTAATGGCTGGAAAAACTTCTAAAGCATTAAAAAGTTCTGTTTTTTCGGCTTCGTCTTTTACGTAAGTATCAATTAAAAGCGAATACGTTTCCGAATGAATGTTTTCCATCATGATTTGAAAACCATAGAAAAATTTTGCTTCAGCATATTGCACTTCTGAAACAAAATTTTCGGCCAAATTTTCGTTTACAATTCCGTCTGAGGCTGCGAAAAAAGCTAAAATATGTTTCACAAAATAACGTTCGTCGTTATTGAGTTTATTATTCCAATCGTTCAAATCTTGCGATAAATCAATTTCTTCGGCAGTCCAAAAACTGGCTTCCATTTTCTTGTACCATTCCCAAATATCGTGGTGTTTTATTGGAAAAATTACGAAACGATTTTTGTTTTCTTGTAAAATTGGTTCGATTGCTGTCATATAATAGGTTTTTTGAGTTCAAATTTTAAGGAAATTTTTACGATTTCGCAGATTACAAAGGTTGTGAATTTTTAAACAAAAAAGTAGTCAAACTTATTCACAATCGAGAATAGTTTTTAACAACGAAACCATTCGTCGGATTTATTTGCAAATTATCATTTTGTTGATATTCAATATATTAAAAAAGTAAAAATCGTTAAAGTATTGTAAAATAAGGGAAATAAAGATTCTGAAAAGTAAAATAATTTTTTAAAATACAAATGTGAAATTTTGGAAAGAAATCATTTTTAAATTTACAAATTATTGAAAAAAAGAAAAAAGAAAATCTGATTTGAAATTAAAAAAATCAATCTATTGATTCTTCAATTCTTCTGCAACTTTTTCGAGTTCCATGTACCAATTTTCGCCAAAGCGACGAATTAACGCTTCTTTTACGAATTTATAAACTGGAACTTCCAATTCTTGACCCAAAGAACAGGCTGGATCACAAATATCCCATTTGTCATAATTTACGGCAGCAAACTCGGTAAAATCTTTCACACGAATTGGGTACAAATGACAAGAAACGGGTTTTTTCCAATTTACTTCGCCTTGATTGTAGGCTTGTTCGATACCACAAAGTGCTGTTTTTCCGTCAAAAATAACGTAAGCACAATCTTTGTTATCAATCAATGGCGTTTCGAGAGTTCCGTCAGTTCCAATTACGGATGTTCCTTGTGCTTCTATTGCTGCAATTCCTTCTTTGCGGAGAAATGGTTTTATTTTTGGATAAATTCTGGCAAGAATTTTTGTTTCTTCTTCGCTCAAAGGTGCGCCAGCATCACCATCTACACAACATGCGCCTTTGCAAGCCGAGAGATTACATACAAAATCTTTTTGAAGAATATCTTCCGAAACGATGGTTTTTCCTAGTTGAAACATGTTGCAAAGATAGTCAAAATTATAGGTTTGAAGAAAGTGAATTTAAATAAAAGTTAATGTTTTGCTGTACCTCATATATTAGAATTATTTTTGCAGAAAATGTTTATGGAATTTGATTTTAAACAAATCGTTACGGTTACGATGGTTCTTTTTGCCGTAATTGATATTATAGGGAGTATTCCTGTAATTATTAGTCTGCGAAATAAATTTGGGCATATTCAATCTGAAAAAGCGTCTATAGTTTCATTATTTATAATGATTACTTTTTTGTTTGTTGGCGAGGAACTCTTGAAATTAATTGGGATAACTGTAAATTCTTTTGCTGTTGCAGGCTCATTGGTTTTGTTTTTTTTGGCACTCGAAATGATTCTCGGAATTCATCTGTATAGAGATGACGAAGCGAGTACTGCGTCAGTTGTTCCGATTGCTTTTCCGCTAATTGCGGGAACAGGCACTATGACCACACTTTTGTCCTTAAAGGCCGAATATCATACTATAAATATTATAATTGCTATAATTTTAAATATTGTTTTAGTTTATGCGGTTCTAAAATCATCAGGGAAAATCGAAAAAATCCTTGGCAAAACGGGTTTAAACATTATTCGAAAAGTTTTTGGCGTTGTGTTGCTTGCAATTGCTGTTAAATTATTTGCTACAAATGTTAAAGCGTTATTTGTTTAAAAAAGTTTTTATAATTTTACTTATCAAATTTAAACTATGAAAATTTTTACTTATATATTAATTGCCTTTGCTATCGGATTAATCATCTTCAATATTACGCTTCTAGATTTTAAACATTTGCTCGATGGTAACAGTATTATTGCACTTATTGGCATTGTTGCTTCGATTTGTGCGGTTTTGATTTTGTTGATTTTTAGAATGTCGAAATCTATTGTTGAAAAAACAAAAAACACCTAATGAATTTAGATGTTTTGATTATTGGCGGAGGTGTTGCTGGCATTTCGTGTGCTCTTATTTTAGGTTCTGCAAAAAACAAATCTTTTGTGATTGACAAAAAAATTGCAATTATTACGCACCAAAAGACGTCTTCATTACAAGAAGCCATTTTTAATAATGCTTATGGAATTCCAAAAGGCAAATTAGGATCTGAGTTACTTGTCGAAAGTAAATTACAATTACTAGAATTATATCCTCACATTACTCAAATTGAAGATGAAAAAGTAATAAAAATCGAAGGAATTAGTCCTGATTTTACAGTTACAACCAATAAAAAAAATTACAAAACAAAGAACATTGTGGTTGCAATCGGTTATTCTAACACTTTTGCAATTGATGGTCTAATGGGTTTTGTTGAACACCACAAAAAGTCATTATTAGAAAAAAACAGGATACAACTTAAAAATATAGATCATAAAGTTGATGAAGGAATTTTTGTAGCGGGAACGCTTGCTGGTTGGAGAAGTCAACTTGATATTGCCGCAGGAAGTGGCGCTGCCGTTGCTACCGATATTTTAACAATTTGGAATAACGGAGTAAATTCGCAAAGCCATGATGCGGTGAAAAATAGATAAAAACTATAACTATTTAGTTTCATCTTCTTTTTTAACTTTGGGCTCTTCTTTAGCAGCATTTTTAAATTCTTTTACTCCACTACCGAGTCCTTTCATTAATTCTGGGATTTTTTTACCTCCAAAAAGCAATAAAACCACTGCTAATATAATAATTATATGTCCTGGACTTAAAAATTCTCCTAAAAATATGGTTAATGATGTCATTTCAATTGATTTTAATCATGCAAATATAAGAACAAAAAAACATATCGCTCATAAAACTATTATAAATTTATATATTTGTATCTCAAATCAATAAAATGTCCGAAAAAAGGCTAAAACGTCAAATGTTAAAAAAAAAACTCTTTACAAAAAGACGTTTAATAATTCTTAACGAAGATACTTTCGAAGAAAATTTTTCGTTACCATTAACATTAATGAATGTTTTTGTGGTAGCTGCTTTGGGTGCCGTAATCATTATTACATTAACTACTTTTTTAATTGCTTTTACAACTTTACGTGAATATATCCCTGGTTACGCGTCGTCGGAATTGAGAAGAAATGCTATTCAAATGTCCATAAAATCAGATTCTCTTTCGAATGCTTTAAAGAAAAACGAAGCCTATTTACATTCGGTTATTAAAGTTTTAAACGGCGATTTAGAATATACTAAAGTCAATAAAGATTCTATTCTTTCCTCAAAAGTTGAATTGTCTAAAATCGAAAATGAAAAGCCATCGCAAGCCGAATTAGATTTAAGAAACCAAGTTGACAAAGAGGAAAAACTTACTAATCCTGAATTAACTAACAGAAAAAAGTAAACCATTGTAATTCGCAATTTCATCAATGTCTTTAAAAACTTTTTTATCCAAAATTTATGCCAAACGGGTCTATAATCAAACTCAAACTTGGGCAAATAATCCCGTTGAAACCCAACAAAAAGTTTTCAATGAGTTGATCCGTCAGGCCAAAGAAACTGCTTTTGGGAAAGACCATCTTTTTTCACAAATTTCAACTTTCGACGAATATCAAAACCGAGTTCCAATTCGTGATTACGAAGCTTTACGACCATATATTGATCGAGTTGTTGCTGGCGAAAATGACATTCTCTGGAAAGGAAAACCCATTTATTTTGCCAAAACTTCGGGAACAACATCTGGCGCAAAATACATTCCGCTGACCAAGGAATCCATGCCAACGCATATCGAAGCGGCACGATCGGCAATTTTGCTTTACATTCACGAAACCAAAAAATCCGCTTTTGTAGATGGAAAAATGATTTTTCTGCAAGGAAGTCCAGTTTTAGACGAAAAAAACGGAATAAAAATCGGCAGATTATCCGGAATTGTAGCCCATTTTATTCCAAAATATTTACAAAAAAACCGAATGCCATCTTGGGAAACCAATTGCATTGAAGATTGGGAAACCAAAGTAAATGCAGTTGTAGAAGAAACTTTTGATCAAAACATGACCGTAATTTCGGGAATTCCGAGTTGGGTGCAAATGTATTTTGAGAAACTACAAATCAAAACAAAAAAACCGGTTGGAGAATTGTTCAAGAATTTCAATTTGTTTATTTACGGCGGTGTAAACTTCGAACCTTATCGTGCCAAATTTGAAAGTATTATTGGAAGAAAGGTCGATTCGATAGAACTTTTTCCAGCCTCAGAAGGTTTTTTTGCCTATCAAGATTCGCAGAAACAAAAAGGAATGTTGCTGTTATTAAATTCGGGAATTTTTTATGAATTCATAAAATCGGACGAATTTTTCACCGAAAATCCAAAACGTTACACCATTGGCGAAGTTGAACTTAATGTAAATTATGTTTTAATAATCTCAACAAATGCTGGACTTTGGGCTTATAATATTGGCGATACCGTACAATTTACGTCATTAAAACCTTACAGAATTATCGTTTCGGGCCGCATTAAACATTATATTTCGGCATTTGGCGAGCATGTTATAGGCAAAGAAGTAGAATGCGCCATGAAAGAAGCGATGATTAACACCAATTTTTCTATAAATGAGTTCACGGTTGCGCCACAAATTACGCCAAGTTTGGGTTTACCGTATCACGAATGGTTTATCGAATTCGAGAAAGAACCTACTGATATTCAAACATTTGCTTTGGCAATAAATAATGAAATGCGCAAACAAAATATTTATTACGACGACTTAATTGTTGGCAAAGTTTTGCAAGATTTAGTCATTACTAAAGTGGCAAAAAACGGTTTTCAGGAGTATATGAAATCGATTGGGAAATTAGGCGGACAAAACAAAGTTCCAAGACTTTCGAACGATAGAAAAATTGCAGAAAAACTAAAATTAATTAGATGAAAATTAATGACTAATTACAATTATTTAAAATTCTTCATAACCATATCAATAGTAATTGCTGCCGATACAATTGCCATTTTGCTTTTGTCCTCGGCATACTCAGGCACAATGGAAACATAATATTTATCCGCTCGTGTAAATGCCTCTCTAACAATTCCACCCCATTTTTTATTAATTGTTCCTATATCGTTTTGATTTCCGTCCTCAATTTTGAAGTTCCACGCTTTCCAGTCACCAGTTATTTTTGCTATTAATTTTCCGTCAACATCTTCAATTACAAAAGTTGGTTTAAATAATTTGAATTTTTGTTTTATAGTGCCAACTAAATTGTCGTTACTATCAATAATTGTAATTATGCTGCGCCAAAAAGTCCAACCTCTTTTTATTGATGCTTGCAAATCATCGTCCATATCTCGAATTTCCAACAAAAACGGAAAAATGGCTTTGTTTAAAAATAATCTCAAAAACTTGTGCCAACCTGTAACTTTTTGAATAATAATACCAACTTGCTCAGTCTCTTTATTATAAACTTTATAGGTGTTACCAAATTTAAAATAATTAACTTTTTCGTCAATAAAATAATCATCGCTTTCGAAAAAATAAGGCAAAATGGAGTTTGTTCTGTTAGACATAATTTGATATTTAAACTTTGACAATTATACAATAAAAATTAGAATTTAGCAATACTATTCTGTTAGGCATTATTTGTAGAAATTGGAACCAAAAGATTGACTATATTTGCAACTTATTACAATTCGAAGCATGAAACACATCAGAAATTTTTGCATAATTGCACATATTGACCACGGAAAAAGTACGCTTGCCGACCGACTTCTTGGCGCGACCCAAACGGTTACCGCTCGCGAGGAGAAAGCCCAATTGCTGGACAATATGGATTTGGAACGCGAACGTGGCATTACTATAAAAAGTCACGCCATCCAGATGGAATATACCTATAAAGGACAAGAATACATCTTGAACCTAATAGATACGCCTGGTCACGTAGATTTTTCGTATGAAGTTTCGCGATCTATTGCCGCTTGCGAAGGCGCACTGTTGATTGTAGATGCTGCGCAAAGTATTCAGGCTCAAACAATTTCGAATTTATATTTAGCTTTAGAAAATGATTTGGAAATTATTCCAGTCTTGAACAAAGTCGATTTGCCAAGTGCCAATCCTGAAGAGGTTTCGGACGATATTATAGATTTATTAGGTTGCAAACTCGAAGATATTATTCACGCTAGTGGAAAAACAGGTTTTGGTGTTGAGAATATTTTGGCAGCAATTATCGAGAAAATCCCACCACCAAAAGGCAATATCGATGAGCCTTTGCAGGCTTTAATATTCGATTCGCATTACAATTCGTTTCGAGGAATTGAAGTTATTTTTCGTGTCAAAAACGGAGAAATTCGTAAAGGGCAAAAAATAAAATTCATGGCTACAGGAAATGAATATTATGCCGACGAAATTGGTACTTTAAAACTAAACCAAGTTCCCAAAAATGTAATTTCTGCTGGCGATGTTGGCTATTTAATTTCTGGAATAAAAGAGGCTAAGGAAGTAAAAGTTGGAGATACACTAACCGATGCGAAAACGCCTACAACCAACATGATTGTTGGTTTTGAAGATGTGAAACCTATGGTTTTTGCAGGAATTTATCCTGTTGATACTGAAGATTATGAAGATTTGCGAGCATCTATGGAAAAACTCCAACTCAACGATGCTTCGTTGGTTTTTGTACCCGAAAGTTCGGCGGCATTGGGTTTTGGTTTCCGTTGCGGATTTTTAGGAATGTTGCACATGGAAATCATTCAAGAACGCTTGGAACGTGAGTTCGATATGACTGTAATTACTACTGTTCCCAACGTTTCGTACCATGCATTTACAAAAAAAGCACCCGAAACGGTTATGATTGTTAATAATCCAACCGATTTGCCCGACCCATCGAGTTTAGATCGTGTGGAAGAACCTTATATTAAAGCAACAATCATTACAAAAGCCGATTTTGTTGGTAACGTAATGGGTTTATGTATCGAGAAACGTGGCGTAATTACCAATCAAACTTATTTGACAACCGAACGTGTTGAATTAAATTTTGATATGCCATTGGCCGAAATTGTATTCGATTTTTATGACCGTTTAAAAACCGTTTCTAAAGGTTATGCTAGTTTTGATTATTCGCCAATTGGGATGCGAACTTCTAAATTAGTACGTCTTGATGTTTTGCTAAATGCTACTTCCGTAGATGCTTTATCGGCATTGATTCACGAAAGTAACGCGTATCATATTGGTAAAAAAATGTGCGAAAAATTGAAAGAACTAATTCCAAGACAACAATTTGATATTCCGATTCAAGCCGCAATTGGAGCCAAAATTATTGCTCGCGAAACTATAAAAGCCTTACGAAAAGACGTTACCGCCAAATGTTATGGTGGTGATATTTCTAGAAAACGTAAATTGTTAGAAAAGCAGAAAAAAGGTAAAAAGCGAATGCGTCAAGTTGGAAATGTAGAAATTCCTCAAGAAGCATTTATGGCCGTTTTGAAATTGAATGATTAGAGTTTAAGAGAATAGAAGAAAGAATAAAGAAAACAGATAAACCTAATAATGAAAGTTGTTAGGTTTTTTTATACATTCTTAATCACATACGTTACGATTCACCAAATGACTAATTGATTTTCTTCGGTTACTTTTATGGGTTTGTAATTTGGGTTTAAATTATCTTAAAACGTATAGAATTATTTGGCTTTTATAAATAATAAGTATATTTGCAACTTAATAAAAATTTAATGATGAAAAAAATTCTTTGTGTTTGTTTCGGATTAGCCATTAGTTTTGGCTTTTGTCAAATTAAATCTGGCGAAAAGTTAACGTTTTCGGCTTCGTATAACATGAGTGGTTTGATGACGCCTTTGGCACAAGTTACTATGGAAACAAGCACAATTACTACTGCAAAAAGTAGTTATTTACATTTGAGTTGTCAAGCAGCGACGTATAGCAAATGGGATTCTTTTTTCAAGATTCGCGATGTATATGAATCTTATGTGAACCCAACAACGCTCATGCCAAGTTTATATAAACGTAGTATTAGCGAAGGTGGATTTATGAAAACCGAGAAATATATTTTTAAAGGAACTGGTGTAACAAGTACATCTAAGAAAATGAAGAAACCAGAAAAAACGACTACTTTTTCAATTGGTGGATCAACTCAAGATGTGGTTTCGATGATTTATAAACTCAGAACTATGGATTTTGCTATAATGAAAAGTGGTCAAACAAAATCAATGATGGTCGTTTTTGATGAAAAGCAAATTCCGGTAACGGTAAAATATATGGGAAAAGAGATAGTTTCTGCTGGGAATCTGGGTTCTAAAGAATGTTATAAACTGTCTGTTGCTGCTAATACAAAAGCCTTGAGAGGAACAGATAAAAACCTAATTTGGCTCACGACCGATGTTAAAAAAATTCCAGTAATAATCAAATTTAGCATCAAGGTTGGTGTTGGGCAATTGAGTTTATCAAATGCTTCGGGAATCTAATTGAAAAACAAATTATGAGAAAATTATTTAGTGTTTTGGCAACCATTTTTGCCGTTTTCGGGATTATACTAGTTGTTACGCCAACGGAGCAAATCGCTTTTATCCCTGTTACTCTGACATTAATTTCGGCTTTTTTAGCATTGAAATTTTCTACTTTAGAGCAAAAAAGATTTCCAAAAATTCTTTTGATTATTGGAGTTTTGACTCTAATTATTATTGCAGCCAAGCAATTTTTGATTAAAGACGAAGTTGCTGTTGAAACCGAAACCGAAAAAGTTCAGAAAGTAGAATCTCAAAAACAAGATGTAAAACAACTCGAAGAACTCGAAGACTTGTAGGTTTTTAGATATATATCATAAAAAAGTTCATGAAAAATCATGAACTTTTTTTATTTGAAGCATTTTATGTTTTTTGAAGTCTAACATTTTATTACTTTTACGCCATATTTTTTTAAAATTCTCATGAGAAACATACTTATTATAGGAGCAGGGAAATCGGCCTCGACTCTAATTCAATACTTATTAAACAAATCCGAAACCGAAAATTTGCATCTTACCATTGCCGATTTGTCAATTGAATTAGCCTTACGTAAAACACAAAAGCACAAAAACGCTACGGCAATCGCACTAGATATTTTTGATGAAAATCAACGAAAATCCGAAATCCAAAAAGCGGCTATCGTTGTCTCAATGCTTCCAGCACATTTACATATTGAAGTTGCCAAAGATTGTATTGTATATAAAAAACACATGGTAACCGCTTCCTACATTAGCGATGCTATGCAAGATTTAGATGCTTCGGCAAAAGAAAACAATCTTGTTTTTATGAACGAAATTGGGCTCGACCCAGGAATAGATCATATGAGTGCCATGAAAGTCATTGATGAAATTCGTGACAAAGGCGGAAAAATAATCCTTTTCGAATCTTTTTGTGGCGGACTTGTTGCACCAGAATCTGACAACAATTTGTGGAACTATAAATTTACTTGGGCTCCAAGAAATGTTGTGCTTGCTGGTCAAGGTGGCGCAGCAAAATTCATTCAAGAAGGGACCTACAAATATATTCCGTATCACAAATTATTTCGAAGAACAGAATTTTTAGAAGTCGAAGGCTACGGACGATTCGAAGGTTATGCCAATCGTGACTCTTTAAAATACAGAGCTGTGTATGGCTTGGACGATGTACTAACTTTATATCGTGGAACTATTAGAAAAGTTGGTTTTTCCAAGGCTTGGAATATGTTTGTGCAACTGGGTATGACTGATGATACTTATAAAATCGATAATTCCGAAACGATTTCGTACAGAGAATTTATAAATTTATTTTTGCCCTATCACCCAACAGATTCTGTTGAAATTAAACTCCGAATGCAACTCGGCATCGAGCAAGACGATATCATGTGGGACAAATTATCAGAACTCGATTTGTTCAATAAAAATAAGATTGTGGGACTAAAAGAGGCATCGCCAGCCCAAATTCTCGAAAAAATCTTATCTGATAAATGGACTTTGCAAGAACACGATAAAGATATGATTGTAATGTATCATAAATTTGGTTACGAAATCAATGGTGAACAGCACCAAATCGATTCAAAAATGGTTTGTATTGGTGACGATCAAACCTATACTGCTATGGCGAAAACAGTCGGATTGCCTGTTGCAGTTGCGACTTTACAAATTCTGAATGGAAAAATTAAAACTCCAGGCGTACAACTTCCAATTTCTAGAGAAATTTATTTACCAATTTTAGCAGAATTAGAACAATTTGGAATTCATTTTAAAGAAACCGAAATGCCGTATGTTGGTTATAATCCAGATAGAGTAAGAACGTTAAGTTAAAATGTTTTTTTGTGTAGAATTAGAACTATATTTGATTTTTTAGTTTTAATTTAGATCACAATGAAAACAAACTCCTTACAAATTGAAATTGATGGTATTGACAAAGAAATTCTACGCGATTTGATGGAAGATGCCCGAAAACCAATCCTGCAAATCGCAAATAAAATTGGAATATCGGGTGCAGCAATTCACCAGCGACTAAGAAAACTTGAAAGTTCTGGTGTAATTTCAGGATCAAAATTTACGGTTAATAACAAAGTTTTAGGTTATAGTACAATGGCTTTTGTAGGGGTGTACCTCGATAAAGCCGCTCGAAATCTAGAAGCAGTTCGAGAACTCAAAAAAATTCCAGAAGTATTAGAATGCCATTATACAACTGGAAATTGGAGTATTCTAATAAAAATTATTTGTCGTGATAATGAACATCTGATGAATTTATTGAACGCCAAAATTCAAGTTATTGAAGGTGTATCTAGAACTGAAACTTTTATATGCTTAGACCAACAAATTGACAGACAAATTCAATTATAAAAATATAGCGTTTATATTACTAAATAAATTTTTAGGTAAATAATGTTTTTTTATTTATCATGAAGTCAATTGTATAAAAAAACTCCTAAAAAATATTAGGAGTTTTGAGATTTTGAGAAAAAATTATTATTTAGTTTTAGCCCAATTATTATCTAGAGTTGCGTTCCCAAGCATAATTTTAGCCCAATTATTATCTAGAGTTCCATTCCCAAGCATAATTTCTGCACCACCTTTAACTGTTAACATTGCTTTTTTAGTCAAAGTTTCTTTTTCGAAAGTTTTAAAGTTTTTCATAAATTTTGTTTTTAATTATTAATTGTTAATCAAATAATGAAATTTAAAACCAATTGACCTAATTAATTTCTTACAAATTTTAAAATAGTTTACTTTTAAGCATTTGGTCGGTTTTTTATGTTTTAAAACGATAAAATTACCCCACCAAATTGATCACTTTTCCAGGAACAATAATTACTTTTTTAGGAGCATTTCCTGCCAATTGCGTTATGGTTCGTTCGTCTTTCATGATGATTTCTTCGATTTGCGCTGGAGTTAAATCCAAAGGCAAATTGATTGTAAATCGCATTTTTCCGTTAAACGAAACGGGATATTCTTTTTCGCTTTCAACTAAATATTTTTCATCACAAATCGGAAAATCTACCGTTGATATCGATTCCGAATGACCCAATTGTTTCCATAATTCTTCTGCAATATGCGGCGCATACGGAGAAATTAAAATCGCTAGAGGTTCTAAAATAGTTCTTTCGTGACAATTTTGCGTTTGCAACTCGTTTACACAAATCATAAACTGCGAAACCGAAGTATTGAACGAGAAATTCTCGATGTCTTCCGTGCATTTTTTGATGGTTTTGTGTAACGATTTTAAAGATTCTTTTGATGGTTCGTTGTTGGTTACAACCGAACCATTTTCATCAAAGTACAAACGCCATAATTTTTTTAAAAATCCAAAAACTCCAGATATTCCAGAAGTATTCCAAGGTTTGGATTGCTCTAATGGCCCAAGAAACATTTCGTATAAACGTAAGGTGTCGGCGCCGTATTCTTCGCAAATGATATCTGGGGTTACTACATTGTAATAAGATTTCGACATTTTTTCGATTTCTCTTTCGGTAATATAATCTTTTCCATTATCAGTATCGAAAATTGAATTATCATAAGAAGATTCTTTTAGCAATTCAATTATTAAAATCGAATTATCAGTATCTACACATTGAATTGGAATACGTTTTTTTATTTTTTTATTTTCAAAGTTATATGTAAAATCTCTAAAAACTGCATTACTATAATCATCAACTTTATGGTTTTTGATTTTTTCGCTAATTTTATACTTAATTAATTCTAAATTAATTTCTTTATTATTTGGCATAAATATTTGAAAATCGCGAGAATGATGAATATTTTTTATTTCATAAATATTTTGCTCTTTCAACAATTCTTTAAATAAATGAGATGAATTATTAACCTCATCATTAAATACTAAGTCCGCTACATAATTAACTTTTATAAATCCAACTTTATAATAAGCACTCATTCCCAAAATCATTCCTTGATTTATCAATTTCTTAAATGGTTCTTCGGTTGGTGCAAAACCTTTGTCTTTTAGGAATTTATTCCAAAAACGAGAATATAATAAATGTCCCGTGGCATGTTCGCTTCCCCCAATATACAAATCGACACTTTCCCAATATTTTATGGCTTCTTGGCTGGCAAATTCGTTTTCGTTGTGCGCATCCATATAACGCAACCAATACCAAGACGAACCAGCCCAACCTGGCATGGTGTTCAATTCGAGAGGATAAACGCCGTTATGAAGCGCTTCGACAGGCTCAGCGTGACATAGCGTATTCGAAACAATTTTGTTGTTTATAGTATCCCAAGCCCAAGTAGTCGCGTTTCCTAATGGCGGTTGCCCGTCTTCGGTTGGCAAATAGTTGCCGACTTCGGGTAATTTTATTGGCAAATATTTTGCATCGATCATTTGCGGTAAACCATTTACATAATATACAGGAAACGGTTCGCCCCAATACCTTTGGCGAGAAAAAACAGCATCGCGCAAACGGTAATTGGTTTTTCCAGCACCTTGATTTATTTTTTCGAGTTCTTCGATTGCTTTTTTGGTAGCTTGTTTGTAATTTAAACCATTCAAAAAATCAGAATTGGCAATTACAACATTGTCTTTTGAGCCATACGCTTCTTTAGAAATATCAACATTATCAAAAATGTTTTTGATTTCTGGCATTCCGTTTTGACCTTTAAAGAAATTGGCAAAAGCATAATCTCTTTCGTCGCCGCAAGGAACCGCCATAACTGCGCCTGTTCCATATCCTGCCAAAACATAATCGCCAATCCAAACCGGAATGGCTTCTTTGGTAAATGGATGTTCGGCATACGCACCAGTGAAAACGCCTGAAATGGTTTTTACATCGGCCATGCGTTCGCGTTCGGAACGTTTTGCCGTTTTTTCAATGTAATCATTCACGTTTTGACGGCATTCATCGGTTGTAATTTGTTGAACCAAAGGATGTTCTGGTGCCAATGTCATGAACGTTACTCCAAAAATCGTGTCGGGACGGGTGGTAAATATCCCCACCCCAGCCCTCCCCGAAGGGGAGGGAGCCAAGATAGATTGTGATTCTTCCGATAAATTATTAATTGATAATCCTTTTTCAGAAGTTTCGGTTCCTCCCCTTTCGGGGGAGGCAAGGAGGGGGAAATTTACCATTGCTCCCACACTTTTCCCAATCCAATTTCGCTGACTTTCCTTTATACTTTCGCTCCAATCAATAGTATCTAATCCTTGCAATAAACGTTCGGCATAGGCAGAAATTCGCATTGACCATTGGGTCATTTTTTTACGAATTACTTGATGTCCGCCACGTTCGGAAACGCCGTTTACAATTTCGTCATTTGCCAAAACAGTTCCTAAGCCAGGACACCAATTTACTTCGGTTTCGGCGAGATAGGTCAATCTATATTGTAATACTATTTTTTGTTGTTCTTCTGATGAAAATGAATTCCAATCTTGGGCAGAAAATGGAGTAATGTTGTCATCACAAACTGCATTA
>JAYUFL010000195.1:0-3280 GCA_043738745.1 Bacteroidota bacterium | reverse complement strand
AAAATGAATATTTTAGATAGAATAATAATCGATAAACGAAGAGAAGTTATTCTCAAAAAATCAATAATTCCGATTTCGCAATTAGAAAATTCGGTTTTGTTCGAAAGAAAGACAATTTCGTTATCGAACAATTTACGAAACAGTGATTCTGGAATTATTGCCGAACACAAACGACGTTCTCCATCAAAACCTAATATAAACAACTCATTTTCAGTCGAAGAAGTTGTAAAAGGATATGAAAATGCTGGAGTTTGTGGTATTTCTGTTCTTACAGATGGGAAATATTTTGGTGGTTCATTAGACGATTTATTGTTGGCAAGAGCATCAGTAAATATTCCTTTATTAAGAAAAGAATTTATTATAGATGAATATCAAATTCTCGAAGCCAAAGCACACGGAGCCGATTTGATTTTGCTCATTGCAGCCGTTTTAACTCGTGACGAAATCAAACATTTATCAGAATTTGCAAAAGCATTAAATCTCGAAGTTTTGTTAGAAGTTCATAATCTCGAAGAATTACAAAAATCGATTATGCCAAGTCTCGATATGATTGGCGTGAATAATAGAAACCTAAAAACTTTCGAAGTAAGTTTAGATTTTAGCAAGCAATTAGCCAACGAAATTCCGAACGAGTTTGTAAAAGTTTCCGAAAGTGGCATTTCAACAATTGAAGCAATTCAAGAACTCAAACCTTATGGCTACAAAGGATTTTTAATTGGTGAAAATTTTATGAAAACTGATAATGCTGGATTAGCAGCAACTGAGTTTATAAATAATCTGTGTTAATCTGTGAAATCTGTGGCAAAAAATAAATATATGAAACTAAAAATCTGCGGTATGAAATATCCCGAAAATATTCTCAAAGTAAGCCAATTACTTCCAGACTATCTCGGCTTTATATTTTATGAAAAATCTTCTAGATATTTTGATGGGGAAATTCTAGAAATTCCAAATTCTATAAAAAAAGTAGGAGTTTTTGTAAATGCCAGATTAATGGAAATTAATGGTAAAATCAAAAAATACGATTTAGATTTAATTCAACTTCACGGCGACGAAACACCAGAATTTTGCGAAAATCTAAAACATGATAAAATCGAAATCATCCAAATAATTAAAGTTTTTTCAGTCGATGATGATTTTGATTTTGATGAATTAGAACCATTTGAAAATGTTTGCGATTATTTTCTTTTCGATACAAAAGGAAAATTACATGGAGGAAACGGAATTACTTTTAATTGGCAAATTCTAGAAAAATACAAATCGAAAAAACCATTATTTCTTTCAGGAGGAATCGGAATTGATGAAATAGAAAAAATTAAAACATTGAAATTACCCATTTTCGCCATCGATGTAAACAGTAAATTCGAGATAGAACCAGGATTAAAAAATATTAATAAATTAAAGTTGATGGTTGATAGTTTTTAGTTGATTGTATAATCTCTAAAACCCAACAACCATAAACCATAAACTAACAACATTATGACCTATCACGTTAACGAAAAAGGATTTTACGGCAATTTTGGCGGTGCATACATTCCCGAAATGCTCTATCCAAATGTCGAAGAATTAAGACAAAATTATATCAAAATCACAGCCGAACCTTCTTTTCAAGAAGAATTCGAATACTTACTAAAAGATTATGTCGGGCGCCCTACTCCACTCTATTTTGCGGAACGATTGTCTAAAGAATACAACACAAAAGTCTATCTAAAAAGAGAAGATTTGTGTCACACGGGCGCACATAAAGTAAATAATACAATCGGACAAATTCTAGTAGCAAAACGACTCGGAAAAACCCGGATTATTGCCGAAACTGGCGCAGGTCAACATGGCGTTGCAACTGCAACTGTTTGTGCCTTAATGGGTTTGGAGTGCATTGTGTATATGGGAGAAGTCGATATCAAGCGACAAGCACCAAATGTAGCGAGAATGAAAATGCTTGGTGCTGAAGTTCGACCAGCAAAATCAGGCTCAAAAACCTTGAAAGATGCTACAAATGAAGCCATTAGAGACTGGATTAACAATCCCGAAGACACCTATTATATTATCGGTTCGGTGGTTGGGCCACATCCATATCCAGATATGGTGGCACGTTTTCAGTCCGTAATTTCCGAAGAAATAAAAACGCAATTACTCGAAAAAGAAGGTCGAGAAAATCCCGATTATGTTATTGCATGCGTTGGTGGCGGAAGCAATGCTGCTGGTACTTTTTATCATTTTTTAGACAATCCCGATGTCAATATTATCTCAGTCGAAGCCGCTGGAAAAGGAATTGATACGGGCGAAAGTGCGGCAACATCTGCATTAGGGAAAATCGGAATTATTCACGGTGCCAAAACCTTGTTAATGCAATCGCCTGACGGTCAGATTACAGAGCCGTACTCGATTTCTGCTGGACTCGATTATCCAGGAGTTGGCCCAATGCACGCTCATTTATTCGAAACCAAACGGGCTGAATTTATTGCCATAACCGATGAAGATGCCATGAATTGGGGTATCAAACTCTCCAAAACTGAAGGTATAATTCCTGCAATAGAAACTGCGCACGCATTTGCAATTCTAGATGTTAAAAAGTTTAAACCGACTGATATTGTAGTTATTAACCTTTCTGGTCGTGGCGATAAAGATTTGAATACCTACATAGATTATTTTAAATTATAGTTGGGCGTTTCCGGGATTGCTTCGTGCCTCGCAATGACCGGTCGGGCTTTCCGCTATATATTTTTCATGGCTGAAAAAGCCATAAAAAAGGATACCGCTTCAATCCCTAACGCAAAACCAGATAACAAATCAACCTGACAGGTTTTAAAAACCTGTCAGGTTTAAAATAAAAAAAATGAACCGAATAAATCAAAAACTTCAAGAAGACAAAAAACTATTATCCATCTATTTTTCTGCAGGATATCCAAATCTAAACGATACAGTTAAAATCATTCAAGACCTCGAAAAATCGGGTGTCGATATGATCGAAATCGGACTTCCTTTTAGTGATCCACTTGCCGATGGACCAACTATTCAAGAAAGTTCTACCAAGGCTTTGCAAAACGGAATGACTACCAAATTGTTATTTGAGCAACTTTCCAACATCAGAGAAAGCGTAAAAATTCCGTTAATCATTATGGGATATTTCAATCCTATGTTGCAATATGGCGTTGAAGAATTCTGCAAAAAATGTCAAGAAATTGGTATAGACGGATTAATAATTCCTGATTTACCAGTCGATATTTATGCCGAAAATTACAAATCTATTTTCGAAAAATACGGATTAATCAATGTTTTT
>JAYUFL010000194.1:0-51834 GCA_043738745.1 Bacteroidota bacterium | reverse complement strand
TTTCAACTGGAGATACAGGACATGCTGAAGTGGTGCAAATAACCTACGATAAAAACGTAACTAGTTTAGACGAGATTTTTAAAGTTTTTTTTACAGTTCATGATCCAACAACTCGAAACAAGCAAGGTGCTGATGTGGGAACACAATACCGATCGGTAATATTATATAAAGATGCAACTCAAAAATTGGCAGCCCAAAGTATTATTGAAACGTTAAACAAAGAAAAGGTATATGACAGCCCAATTGTTACAACTGTAGAACCATTAACTCAATTTTACAAAGCCGAAGCCTATCATCAAAACTATTATGAAAACAATAAAAATCAATCGTATTGTAAATTGGTTATTCAACCAAAAATTGAAAAGTTTGAAAAAATATTCAAATTAAGGTTAAAAAAATAAATTATTCCCGATTAGATAAATAGCCGACAAAAAGTTTTTTTAAACTCAATTAATTTTACAAGAGAAAACAATAAAAAAAACCAAATTAATGGAAAATATTTTAAAAAATAAAAAAATATTAATTACTGCCGGACCAACCCGAGAATACATTGATCCTGTCCGATTTATATCAAACGAAAGTAGTGGCAAAATGGGATATGCTATTGCCGAAGCCTTACACCAAATGGGCGCCGACGTTATTTTAGTGAGTGGTCCAGTTTGTTTAACAAGTTCTTTACCTAAACATAAAATAATATCGGTTTTAAGTGGTCGTCAAATGTATGAGGCTTGTCAACAATATTTTGAAACCATTGATGTTGCTATTTTTTGTGCAGCGGTTGCCGATTATACGCCAAAAATAATTTCGGATATTAAAATTAAAAAAATTGAAGACGAAACGACTTTAGTACTTCAAAAAAATATCGATATCGCTTTTCAATTCGGTAAGGTAAAACGTAAAAATCAAAAATCAATTGGCTTTGCATTAGAAACAAATAATATTCATGAAAATGCTATAGGTAAACTAAAAAAGAAAAATTTTGATTTTGTCGTTATGAATTCGCCTAATGTTAACGAAGGTTTTGGATATGATACTAACAAAATCGCCATTGTAGATAAAGATTTATGCTTGTATGCTTTTGCATTAAAAAATAAGAAAGACGTTGCTTTAGACATTATTTCGCATCTTAAAAATACTTACAAAACAACGGTGTTCGAAAATAATAAATGGGTTAATAATTTTGTTTGATTGTTTTTAGAAGGTCATTAGAAAGTGCTTTTGTGCAAAAAAGCAAAAGCATTTCTCTAATGATTTTAATATCAAAAAATTGTACTAAAAACAATAGTAATATCTGGCGGAAGTAGCAAATATGCGTATGCTGGTGGTATTGCCCAATATCTAATAATACTTGTTGCACACACTACGCTATGTTTGTTGGTTGCTCAACTAGCAGCCTGTTATTGCTGCATTTGGCATTAGAGAAAATAGATAAAATGAAACAAATATAAACCACTATATCACAAAACCATATTTTTAGTATTTGTTTGTTTTCTATCAAAAAACTAAACTTAAATTATAATGTCTCGATGAAAAAAACAATACAAATTTTGCTGTTTTTATTGCTTTGTTTGCATAACGTTGTAGCCCAAACAAATTCTAAAACCGAAGTAAACTCGACCACAAGTTTTGGAACTTTAGTACCCATAGGGAATTACGGTTCTGAAAGCGCTAATGGGTTTTCGACTACGTTTGGCATAGAACTAAAAACCAAAAAAAATAGAGTTGGCAAACTAAATATCGAAGCCTCAAGAATTAATTTTAATTCATCATTTGAAGCAAAAGGAATCAATTATAAAATTAAAGACAAAACAGATATTATTAATTTGACAGCACAAATAGGTTATAAAAAAAATGTTTTATTAAAAAACCTATCGCTATATGCACTAGGCGGTGGCGGTGTTGCTATTGTAAATGCTCCAAAAGCCAATTTCAATCTTGAAGATAAAATTTTGACTTCTGAAGATGTTTCAGAAAAATATTTCTTAGCCCAATTAACCTTTGGAGTTGAATATAAAATCTCAAAAACTTTTATACTTTATTCTGAAATTACTTATAGCAAAATTATTTCTACCACTTTTTTATCAAGCAATAAAGTCAATTTCATAAATTTTCAAATTATGGGTTTTAAAACCACTTTTTGATTAATGTAAAAATAAGAAGGTTATGTTTAGAATATTGTTGATTCAATCAAACTTTGTTTGGATTTGTCATTTCGAGGAAAAAAGAATCTCTTAACTTAACCCGTTGGGTGCAATTAATTAAATAAAATAAAAAAATGATTATTTACTAAAAATAAAATCTATTAAAGCGAGAATGTCAGTCTGAGCTTAGCTTGTGCTGACAAAGGAAGCAAAGACCCAGTAAAAATGACACTTCGACAAGCTCAGTGTGACAAAATCGTAATAATATAGCTATAAAAAACAATTACACCCAACGGGTTAACTTAATATCTAAAAGCGATTTCGCCTTGCATTATGTAACAAGCAAGCAGCATAATGATTTGTAATATTTTTTTTGCTTTTGTAAAAATTATTACAAACTTGTAATAATTTTTTTGTTTTTTTAAATTTTATTACAAGCCTGTAATAAAAATTTTATTTTTGAAAAAATTATTACACAAAAAAAACCACCCCAAAAAAACTGGGATGGTTTTAACAATCTAAAAAAAAACTACAATTAACCCGTTGGGTGTAATTATCAAAATATTTTAAAAATAGACTTTTTAATTAAACATAAAAGTAAATTATTACCATAATGTCAGTCTGAGCCTGTCGAAGACCTAATAAATAATACATTTCGACAAGCTCAATGTGACAATTGTCGTAAAATCAGCCCTAAAAAACAATTACACCCAACGGGTTACAACTATTATTTTTTAAGCAATAGCGCTTTTATGGCTGCCATTTCGCTTTTTAATTGCGCCATTTCTGTTTCTTGTGCCACAATTTTCTTTTCTTGTGCTATAGAATGAAGGGTCATTTCTTCTACGGTTTTTAGTAATGCTTTATCCATTTCGATAACAGTATAACCATTATCTGCTATCTCAATTGCTGATTTCACAGCAGGTAAGTGCTTGTTTGCTTTAATATATGCCTCAGTTTCTAATAAAGTTGGCAATTTATAATCATGAGCAAAAACATAGTCGGGAAAGTCTGTAGCAGAAGCTATTACCATATCAGTAGCTGCTACTTGACCCTTTACCGAAAGTTTGTACCTTGGTAAAGAGGTACCTATTCCTACATTTCCCGATGGCAACAGTGCTATATTATCTATATTGGTACCAGTAGTACTATTAGTAGTTGAATCATTTCCTATACCTATCGTGAGTAAACCATCATTTGATCCGGCTACACCAGTTGCAATATCTTCATCATACTTTATGTATGCGTAATCCAAAGAACTCTTATCCGAACTAGGGAATACAATAGAGCTTTCGCCCCCAGCATTGCTATGTGCAATAGTTAAAGATCCTTTGGCACTTGCAATTGCAGTAGGAGGTGTTACCCCTGTACCAGTACTTTCTATTATGGTTGAAGATGCTTGACTTGTGATACCCCCACTTGCAGTTATAAGTCCAGATGCAGTTATTTTCCCCACACTTAAATCGCCACTAATGTTCGAACCTTGTATGTTAGTTAAATTAGAGCCATTTCCAAAAAATCCAGCACAACGGACATTTCCTTGGACAAATAGATCAGAAGTAAAACCTGTACTACTTAATTCAAGTTTCATCATAGAATTTCCATTACTAGGATAAGTGTCAGGACTACCCCCAACTTTAAAATTGAGCGTTGGAGTATATCCATTAACTGAACTCGTATTATTATCAGCCTCAATAAACCATGGTCTACCACCAGAACCCTGATTTAATACTATTGAAGTTGGCACTGAAGAACCATCATAATTAATATAGTATCTGTCATCGTTAGTACCACTTCTAGATTGAGCAGTTGCAGTAATATTTAGATGAAAGCTAACAATTATTAAGCAGATTAACATATAATTTTTTGTAATAATATTTAGTGATTTCATTTTTTTATTAAAATTTTTCATAATTATAATTATTTAAGTTATTGTTTTATAAATTGTTTTACTATGCGCTGGTCGTTTACTTGTACTTGTAGCAAGTAGTTGCCTTTGCTTAGTTTTGCCACGTTTATGGTGCCGTTGTTTACTTTGCCTGTACTTACTTCTTGCCCAGCAACGTTATATATGGCATAGGGCGTGTTGTTGTCTATAGCCGTGATGTTCATAAAGTCGCCAGAGACTGGGTTGGGGTAAATAGTCAGGTTGGTAGGGTCTATTAATTTTTTATCTAATTGAATCTTCGCATTTATGTTATTACTACGACTAGTACTAGTTAAAGAAGATGTAGATGTGGTAATAAAATTTGTAATTGTATTCATTACAGTAGTATTACCTACTACGTCCAAGGGATTTATTGTACTGCCACTTGTAACATTATGATACCATATTGGAAATGCATCTATATACCTTAATCCTCCCGAACTTCCTTTTATACAATCATTTGAATTACAACTTGAATTCATATATAAAAAAGAATAAATTGATGGTTTATTGCTTGGATTAGAGTTAAAATAATTATCTATTGATGAACTTCCCAATAATGGAGGATAATTAAATCCCGGATTCCAAAAGACTGTGAACCATTTAAAAGCATTTCCATTTCCGTAAGGTACAACACCATCCGAAGGATCATGAATCATTAACAAAGCTTTAGGTTTGCTATTAGTAGAATTTGTTATGTAATTCAAGTCTCCTAATCCGCCTGATAAAGCTATAGTTATATCTGGTACACAAGTATCATTAGTAGAACCAGAAGTTTCAGTGAAACTATTATTTAAAGTAGTACCAAAACCTTTTGCGTTATCTAAAGTTCCAAGATCTACCATATTAGCATAAATAGGAGTAAGATTATATTTTTTTTGCATTTTTACGGGAGCAACTAGATCACCAGTAACATAGGAAGGTTTGTTAGTATTGTTTAAGTATAGATTATGTAAGCCAATTACTGCTCCAGAACTATGTCCTATATATACGAGCGGTTTATTACTTCCATAATAAGAGTTATTACCGTAAGTATTAGTAGAAAATTGTCTAGCAACTGCTATGGTTCTTCGTACATCCTGTATTCCCCTCCAAATAGCTCTGGGTGCAAGATTTACGTAGGTATTTTGTAAATCAATTCCTAATCTATAATCAGGGCAAACTACAATATAACCTAATGAAGCATAATATCTAGGAAGAGCTCCAGAAACTGTTTCAAACCAAGAACTGTTAAAACCATTCCCAACACCAAACACAATAACTTGCAGAGGATTAGTTTTAGCAGAACTTCCAGATATCACAGTAGGAGCATAAATATATAATTTTAATCCACTAGAAGATGGTCTATAGATTGAGTCCGTAGCCTCAGTTATATCAGCTGTTATATTTAGCACAAGGTTAAGAGGATTTGCAAGTATACTTTGATTAGCAGGTCTACCTGGATTATAATTTGATAAGTAGATCTGATAAGTAGAAACAGCATAAGAACCATCTGGATTTTTTACATATTGTGAGAATGAATTGGAGATACCACAAACAATTATTAAAATTGAATAAATTAATTTATTTTTCATTTTTTTTAAATTTAAAGTCCATAAGTATTAATTTGTTTTAAAACAAGTTGCAATCCTTGATTTAGAGGAATCCAAGAATTTGTAGAGGAATTAATTCCTGGAGCAGTTAAGATTGTTGTGTACGAATCAGAAACTAGACTAGTTCCCCACCAACCAGAAGGTATAAATTGGTTAATACTAAATTTGGCATATTCCATATTTGATCCTAATAAATAATTAATATAAACGGGAGATCTAGGTGTGTCACTACTATTTGTGGTTGTATAGCTATCCGTGTCGCTAATACTGCCCATTTTAGAAACAATAAGATTAACATATGTTTCATTGGAGTTATTTTTTATAGTATCTGTATCCTTCTTAATTAATACAATAAAAACATCTTTAATGATAGATGTTGGCAATCCTGTTGCAGTATTACTGTCTTTAGCATTTAAAAATAATTTTGTAAGAAAATTATTTTTATCAGCTTGTGTATTAAACCAAGATTTTCCTTCAGCATCAACAGGATTTAGCAGATCCTGTGAATACATAATCAAACTTGAAAAAAGACATAAAATGAAATAAAGATTACTTAAAAAAAAATTATTTTTCATAACATTATAATTTAAAATTATTATTTATTTTTTGTTCTCGGGTAGCTAGTGGTGGCACGGTTGTACTAGGCACTTGCTGGGTCTTGGGAATTTTTTGTGGTTTTGTCATGGTTTTTTAGTTTACTTGTTAATACTGTTGTAAATGTAATGTGGTAAAAAATGAGGTATATTTAAAAAAAGGACATGACATTTAAAAAAGGGACATTTATTTTTAGGGCTTGTTAAAAAAGCTTTAAAATACTGGGGTTTTTGGTGCAAAAAAAAAACCACCTGCTAGTGGTGGTTTTTGTAGTTTGGGAGTTTTTATGTTAAAATTGTCACTCAACGTGATTCCGCCCTCGTCGGGATAACAAACTGATTGCTTTTTGTATTCCAGTAAAAATATAAACAAAAAAACTATTATTGCTTAATAATTTTTTTAGTCTCTATAAGCTGTCCTTTTGTGTTGGTTAGCGAAACAAAATACAACCCGTTACTTGCCCAGTTGCTGGTGTTTATATAGGTTTTTTCGCTGTTTATATTGGCTTGAAAAATTGTTTGTCCCAAAGCATTGGTTATTTTTATTTGGTACTCGTTTTGTACTTGGGTTTCGTTTCGTGCAATAGTCAACTGGTCTTTTGTAGGGTTAGGATATACTTGTATGGCGTTTGCTAAAAACGAAGTAAAATCTTCGGTGCCCAGCGTAGTAGAATATTCGTACTGCAAAATGCCGTAATCTCCAGTGATGGTATTGGTATTGTCTTTTATCCATTTAGTGTTTATTGCGGAAACACTAAATTGTTTTCGGTCCAAATTTTGAATTAAAACATTGTCTGAATTAGCAATGGTAATTATAGCCAAATCATTAGCATCATCTATGTTGTAATTGCCCGAACCTCCAATAATGTTAATAGCATTGCAGTTGGTGATGTTAATTAATTCTTTCCTTGCCTCGTACTTAAATCCATAAATAGTAACATTATCGGCATTGTTCAACTTCATTTGAGGCGAGTTATCTAGATGCTCGATGCTTATTTGGTAAAAAGTGATGGGTCTGGTCGTGTTTTCTACTAAAACATAGTGATAGCTAGCGGTGTGTTCTAATACTGGCGACTCGTCAACTCTTCCAGCAATTTGATCTGTCACTAAATTGTATATTTTTCCTCCTGCGTTGCCACTAAAAAGGAAATAGGGAGTTTGAGCAACATTTACAGTAGTAGAGGTTAACCAAGCAGAATTTTTCATAGGTTCGGTTAGTACGTCCAGAATTACTGTATTAGGCGTTTGTATATGTAGTGCTTGCGTATGCGGATACATTAACAATCCGAAATCTGAAAGATGTAAACTTCCTGTTGCCACATTGGGACTATCCATTAATGGGCCATTGGTGTTTGACCAATCTCGATTTGGCATGATAAAAGAATTAGAATTTGCAGAACCTATCATTTTTAGTCCACTTTTTAGATGTAAAGTGTTATAAATTTCGAAGAAACCACGGGGTATAAAAACTATTTTGCCATAGTTACTATTTCCAACCGTAGTCGCATCATTTATAGCTTGCTGAATGGCAATGCCATCATCGTCGGACGCATTTACATCTTCGGAGGTAGCATTGTAGGGTGCAGCCGTAATGTCTATAATGTTACTTGCTATTTCCCAAGTAGGCAAACTCGTCCAAGTGTGTAGTGTAGTAAAATCGGTTGCAGGCAAAGTTGCAGTAGTGGTTACTGTTCCGTTTAGCTCATAATTATCTGAACGGTTGTTTAAGTGCGCTGTATTTTTAAAAACGGTACTTTGGTCTAAACTGGTCGTGTAAATATAATTAGAAAGTTTTGTCCATGTGCTAGTAGTTCCGGGTATAATACTTGTACCAGAACTTGCACTAAAGTAACCGCTTTTTGCAATGGTTTGTGCTTTAAAATAAGTATTTCTTATGGTTATATCTTGTGCAAAATTGTCTATGGCTATACCAGTAGTTCCTTTTACTTCTATGCTTCCGTCAGAAAGCGATAAGTTAGCATAACCTCGGTATGCAACACCAAATACAGAGGGGTCTGAGGCAGGAATATTACTTTCTTTATTAAGTACAATAGCCCTATATGCAGCAGTAGGACTAGCGGGACTCGTAATTTTGAAACCAGCAATAATAACTGGACCTCTCGAGCTTGTAACTTTTATACCTGCTAATTTTTGATCTTCTAAAATTAAACCAAAAACAGTCGGATTGGGTCTAAAATCGTCTTGTAAAATGCCATAATCTCCGCCTGTTACTTTTAAGTTGTTTACACCACCACCAGAACCTGGCAAACGATATACACCAGAATTGAATGTTGTTCCTGTTATTGCAACATCTTCTATAACACAATACTGTGCACCGTTCATAGAGAGTGCATTTACCGTAGGATTGGTTCCCATTTCGATATCGATACCACGAAAAACAGAACCATAATGGGTAGATGGGTCTACGGAACCGTTAAAAATATTATTGTAAAAAATAAGTATATTATTTGTTACTGTTGCGCCATTGGTTAATACAATTTTAGGTTTGTTGGTTCCCAAGGTAGATCCTATTAGTTTGTGGGTAGATTTTCTACTATTATTCGTGAGACAATACAGTTGGTTGCTTACTATATAGGTTTTGTCGGCAGGAAAAAACACGGCAAGATCTGCATCATAAGCATCGTCTATGGCGTTTTGAATAGCAACGGTATCATCGCCACCATGTCCCGCATTGTAGGGTGCTAAATATACATTTAGAAATCCTTTTTTCCAATTGGGCTGCAATGAGTTTATAGTGGCTTGGGGCAATCGTGTTGGCCACGTAGCATCTGTAAATTTCGCATTGCTGTTACTTTCTATTCCAGATAACATTGCTTTTTTTGCTTTTACTTTTGTTGCAGGATTTAAAGCCTTTTTTGGATTTGTTGCAAATGCATTCGTTACAAAACTAAAACTTAGCACGAACAACAAAATGACTACTGTTTTTTTCATGATTTTAAAATTTTGCATAAAAATAGATATTCTAAAATTTTACACATTTAAAAAAAGGACATCACATTTAAAAAAGAGACATTTATTTTTAGAACTTGTAAAAAAAACCTTAAAACATTGGAGTTTTTGGTGCAAAAAGAAACCACCTGCTAGAGATGGTTTTTAGATATACTAATTTAATTGAGATTATAGTCAAAAGAAAAACTCTAATTTCAACAACTGAAAACGATCCATAAAATTTAGGGAATGGCTTTATCAAAACCAAAGTAGTTGAATTCAGTATTGAAAAAATCGAGAATCCTAAAAAAAATCCTAAATCGAATTCAAATCCCGAAATATTTTCTCCAACTGGTGCAATCTAATTCGAATCGAAAGCATCTTGAATAAATTTCAACTCATTTTTGCCTATGTGTGGAGACGACAACCAAATTTGAGAATCGGACATTTTTAAAAAGTTTAGAAGTTTTAGAAAGTTTAGTTTTTAGATATTAAACTTCCAAACTAATTATATTGCTTATCATAATACTTGGCATATTCGCCAGAGGTTACATTATTTAACCAAATTTCGTTGCTCAAGAACCAATCTATCGTTCGCTCTAAACCTTGCTCAAACGTTACAGAAGGTTTCCAACCTAATTCTTTATTGATTTTTGAAGCATCTATAGCATAACGCAAATCATGACCTGGGCGGTCTTTCACATACGAAATTAAATTTACAGAAGTTCCATTTGTTCTTCCTAATTTTTTATCCATAATGGTACAAAGTAGTTTCACTAAATCGATATTTTGCCATTCGTTAAAACCACCAATATTATAGGTTTGATGATTTTTTCCTTTATGAAAAACCAAATCAATTGCTACAGCATGATCTTCTACAAAAAGCCAATCGCGGGTATATTTTCCGTCGCCATAAACGGGCAAAGGTTTATTGTTGATGATATTATTAATGAAAAGCGGAATCAATTTTTCGGGAAAATGATTCGGTCCATAATTGTTAGAGCAATTTGTGATTACATAGGGCAAACCATAGGTTTCGCCATAGGCACGAACAAAATGATCCGAACTTGCTTTCGATGCAGAATAAGGAGAATTTGGATCATAAGATGTGGTTTCTGTAAACAATCCTTCGGCACCAAGTGAACCATAAACTTCATCTGTACTCACGTGATAAAAACGTTTGCCTTCGAAATTATCCTTCCAAGAATTTTTTGCTGCATTCAATAAATTCATGGTTCCAATGACATTTGTTCGAACAAATGATAACGGATCGGTGATGGAACGATCTACATGAGATTCGGCAGCAAGATGAATTACACCATCAAAATTGTGTTTTGCAAACAATTCATTGATGAAATTTTCATCGACAATATCGCCTTTTACAAACGTATAGTTTGGATGTTTTTCAATATCCGAAATATTTTCAAGATTTCCAGCATAAGTTAAAGCATCGAGATTAAAGATTTTATAATCTGGGTAGTTGTTTACGAATCTTCTAACGACGTGAGAACCAATAAATCCTGCTCCGCCAGTAATTAGTATGTTTTTCATTTTATGATTTTTATAGATTTCCGTCAGCAATTTTTCCTAAAATTCCTTTGACATCGTAGATAATTGCATTTTTATTTTTAAGTTTTTCGAAATTCAAATCTAGAAACTGGCTGTGAGCAACTCCCAGAACAATTACGTCAAAAGTTGAATTTGGTAATTTGGTTTGTGTTTTTAGATTGTATTCGTGCAAAACTTCGTCTGAATTTGCCCAAGGATCATAGACCGTAACGTCAATTCCATATTCTTGAAAAGCATGGATCACATCTACAATTTTTGTATTTCGAACATCTGGACAGTTTTCTTTAAACGTAATTCCAAGTAGTAATAATTTCGAGTTTTTTACTCCAATTTCTTTCTTTAGCATGAGTTTTACAACTTGCGCCGCCACATAATCGCCCATACTGTCATTGAGTTTTCTTCCCGCCAAAATAATTTCGGGATTATAACCCATTTCTAATGCTTTTTGGGCTAAATAGTAAGGATCAACCCCAATGCAATGTCCACCAACAAGACCAGGTTTAAAAGGCAAAAAATTCCATTTTGTTCCTGCGGCTTCTAGAACTGCGTGGGTATCAATTTCGAGAAGATTAAAAATTTTTGCTAATTCATTTATAAAAGCAATATTGATGTCGCGCTGCGAATTTTCAATAACTTTTGCGGCTTCAGCAACTTTTATAGTTGGAGCCAAATGTGTTCCAGCCAAAATTACTGATTTATATAAATCATTAACTTTTTGTCCAATTTCTAATGTTGACCCCGCGGTTACTTTTAATATTTTTTCGACCGTATGTTCTTTATCACCTGGATTGATTCGTTCTGGAGAATAACCTGCAAAAAAATCAACATTAAATGTCAATCCGCTAATTTTTTCCAAAACTGGCACACATTCCTCTTCGGTTGCTCCAGGATAAACGGTGGATTCATAAATTACTATATCATTTTTTTTTAGCACTTTACCAACGGTTTCGCTGGCACGATACAAAGGCGTTAAATCGGGTTTGTTGTTTTTGTCAACCGGAGTCGGAACAGTAACAATATAGTAATTACAGTCTTTTATATCTTCTAAATTATCGGAACAAAAAAGCCCAGTTTCTTCAGTCGAATTTTGAACTAAAACCGATTTTAAAAGTGTTTCACTAATTTCTAACGTTTTATCAATTCCTGAATTTAATTCCGTAATTCGAGTTTTATTAATATCAAAACCAACCACCGAATATTTTGTTGCAAAAAGTCGTGCTAGTGGCAAACCAACATAACCAAGACCAATTATTGCAATTTTTATTTTCATTTTGTAAAATTAGGAACCAATAGATTGAAAAACAAAACCAATGTCTTCCATTTTTTGTTTATCCAATAGATTTCGACCGTCGAAAACAAAAGCAGGTTTTAGCATCGAATCATAAATTGCTTTCCAATCATAATCTCTAAATTCATCCCATTCGGTTAAAATTGCAATGGCATGTGCGTCCTTGCAAGCATCTATTGGATTATTGTAACTAGAGATAAATTTTTTATTTGCTTCTGAACTTCTTGTTTCTAAATAATCTAAATCCGAAAGCACTTGTTTTTCCGAAACTTTAGGGTCATAAACTGCAATTTTTGCATGTTCGTTTATCAAGTCATTTGCAACATAAATCGCAGCAGATTCACGAGTGTCATTGGTGTCTTTTTTGAAAGCCCAACCCAAAAAAGCAATTTTTTTATCGGCTACCGTATTGTATAACGTTTGAACTATGTTTTTAGAAAAACGTCTTTTTTGATGGTCGTTCATGATAATAACTTGTTCCCAATAGTCCGCAACTTCATTGAGTCCAAAAGATTTGCAGATATACACCAAATTCAAAATATCTTTTTGAAAACACGAACCTCCAAAACCTACAGAAGCCTTTAGAAATTTAGACCCAATTCTACTATCCATTCCAATGGCACGCGAAACTTCAGAAATATCAGCACCTGTTTTTTCACACAATTCAGAAAGTGCATTTATAGAAGAAACACGTTGTGCCAAATAGGCATTTGCGGTTAGTTTTGATAATTCTGACGACCAAACATTAGTTGTCAGAATTCTATCTTTTGGAACCCAATTTGCATATACATCAACCAATGCATTAATGGCTTTTTGACCTTCAATTGAAGAATCTCCACCAATCAAAACGCGATCTGGTCGCAGCAGATCTTCAACTGCAGTTCCTTCTGCAAGAAATTCTGGATTAGAAAGAATCTGAAATTGAACTCCATTTCCTGTATTGTCTAAAATACTTTTTATGGCTTCGGCAGTTCGAACAGGAAGCGTTGATTTTTCGACAATAATCTTATCCGTTTTCGAAACCTTAGCAATTTGACGTGCGCAAAGTTCAATATATTTTAAATCTGCCGCCATACCTTTTCCAGAACCATAGGTTTTTGTAGGTGTGTTTACAGAAATAAAAACGACTTGTGCTTCGTCAATTGCTTTTTCGACTTCGGTAGAAAAAAACAAGTTTCTTCCACGAGATTCTGCAACAATTTCACCCAACCTTGGTTCGTATATTGGTAAATTATTTATATTTGAATCGTTCCAAGCCGCTATTCTTTGTTCATTTAAATCTACTACTGTAACCTGAATGTGCGGACATTTTTGAGCAATTATTGCCATTGTTGGGCCTCCAACATATCCTGCACCTATGCAACAAATTTTTGTTATTTTCATTCTAATTTATTTTGTTTTAGATTTCCCCAATACCATTTTATGGATTCTTGTAAACCTTGTTCAAGTGAAAATTTTGGATTGTAATGTAATAATTCTTTTGCTTTTTCAATACTTGCCAGCGAATGAGAAATGTCGCCAACTCTATTTTTTCCATAAACAGTTTCAACATTAGCAATTTCTGAATCGAAAAAGGTAAGTTGTTTTTTTAGATATTTTACTAAATCGTTGAGCGTATTTCTTTCTCCAAAAGCGGTGTTGTAAATGGTATTTATTGCGTTTTTATCTGTGGCTAAAATTGCTAACTCGTTCATTTGAATAACATTATCAATATAGGTGAAATCTCGAGAATAAGTACCATCACCATTGATAATAGGGCTTTCATGATTAATTAATTGTTGAATAAATTTGGGAATCACGGCTGCATAGGCTCCATTTGGATCTTGTTTTCGACCAAAAACGTTAAAATATCGCAAACCGATAGTTTCTAAACCATAATTTTTAGAAAAATTTTCGGCATATAATTCGTTTACATATTTTGTAATGGCATAAGGCGAAAGCGGTTTGCCAATAACATTTTCGATTTTTGGCAAACTTTCGGAATCTCCATAAGTAGAAGAACTTGCAGCATAAATAAATCGTTTTACATTTGCGTCTCGGCTTGCAACTAACATATTCAAAAATCCAGAAACATTAACTTCGTTAGTTGTTACGGGATCATTTATAGACCTTGGAACAGATCCTAAAGCCGCTTGGTGCAATACATAATCCACATTTTGAACTGCATTTTTACAATCGCTTAAATTCCGAATATCGCCTTCGATTAAAGTGAAATTACTGTTTTCTAAAAATTCTTGAATGTTTTTTTTATGACCCGTTGCAAAATTATCTAAGCAAATCACTTTGTAATTTTTACTCAAAAAATATTCACAAAGATTTGATCCAATAAATCCTGCGCCACCAGTAATTAAAAAGGAAGTTTTTTTAGTTCCCATGTTTTAACTATTAGATAAAAAATCGTTTATTTTTTGAAGTAAAGATTTTGGCTTTTCAACTTCGTGATAACCAGTTGCATAATCCCCATAGCCGTAGCCATAACCATACGCATTTCCGTATTTTGCCTTGCTTTCAAAACCGTTCAAAATGATACTCACATTACTCAACTCGCCTCGTTCAACACGATTGTTCAGCATGGTAATCATTTCTTTTTTAGTGTAATTTTGTCTAATAACATACAGAATCACATCGCAATATTGAACCAATTCTATAGAGTCTGAAACCAAACCAACTGGTGGCGTGTCTAGTATAATGTAATCATAATTTGCTTTCAAATCGTTCATGAACTGTGTCATTGAATCACCAATAATTAACTCTGCAGGATTTGGCGGAATTGGTCCTGAAGTAATTACATCGAGGTTTGGGATTTGGGTTTTTTGAACGATTTCTGATACGTTCTTTTGTCCGATTAGATAATTAACAACCCCAAAATCATTTTTTAAATCAAAGTCATTAAAAATCTTTGGTTTACGCAAATCTAAACCAACAATTACCGTTTTTTTATCGCTCAAAGCAAAAATAGTTGCAATGTTTAACGAACAAAATGTTTTTCCTTCGCCTCCGACAGACGATGTAAGCATTAATGTTTTTGAACCTTCAATATTTTGTTTTTTATATAGAAATTGAAGTGAGGATCGAATGGCTCGAAATGATTCTGATAATGCCGATTTCGGTTTTTCGAAAACAGATAAATTTGATGCTCTTTGATGTTTTTTACCAACAACTCCAAGCAATGGAATTTTAGTTATCTTGCTAATATCTTCTACATTTTGAATCGATGTATTTACAAAAAATAAGCCTAACACTATAAGCAATGGAATTAGAATTCCCATAAAAAATGCAATTACATAATTCATGCTTGTTCTAGATTCTAATAACCCGCCACCAGTATCTTTTGCAGAATCTATGAAATGAATATCCGATAAATTCGCTGCTTTTACAATTTCTGCCTCGCTTTTTTTGGCTAGAAAATTATTATAAATATTATCTCCAAGATTATATTTTCGTTCAATTTTTGTTAATTCTTGCTTGTCTTCTGGAAGTTGTTTTAGTTTTGATTCTTGTTGATTTATAGTACTGTTAGTGAGTTCTAAATCGTAGTTTAAGGAATTTTTAGTCGAATTAATATTCTCTAAAAGCACCTTTTTTATGGATTCCATTTCATTATCAAAGTCGTTGTATAGTTTTTCGTTTTTTACCGAATATGCCATTTGAGAACGTGCAATCGAAAGCGAAACTAATTTCGAAACATTCACTACAATAGTAGGTTCTGTAATTCCAGCAACCGATGGCGCAGGTAATTTAGAGAAATCGTTGTTGTTTTGTAAATACGATTTGAGTGAATTATAATAGTTGATTTGTCGTAAAACATCATCTTTTAAAATATCGTATTTTTTTAATTTTTCGGTAAAAATTAATCCATTGTCTTGAATATCAACAATACTTTTTCCTTTTTGAAACGACTTGAGTTGTTCGCCCGATGTTTTTAGTAATTTTTCGGTTTCAATTAATGTGCTGTCAATAAACTTTATGGTGTTTGTTGCGAACAAATTCTTTTTATCGAGTTCGCTTTTTATCAATACATTAATTGTTGTGTTCAAGTAATCGACCATTTGCGCTTTGTTTGTACCTTCTAAAGAAAGTTTTAATACAGAAGCATTTTTTTCGTCTGCAATAACTTTCAAATCTTGATATTTTTTCACAACTTCATCAAAATCATTTAAAGTTACCGAATATTCACTATTAATATAGTTTTCTGGAACTTCAACCAAATCTAGTGTCCAATGTAAAAATGGAAGTGAAATTTTTTCCCCAATTTTTAGTTTTTTAGTATATTCTTGAATCTGAATTTTTAGGTTTTGGGTTTTATTTTTAGAATAGTTATAAGTCGAGACCGATTCTTTATCGAAATCAATTTTTATTTGATATTCATTTTGACTCAAAAATTTAATTTTGATGTTTTTTTCAATCAACTGATTTTGAGATTTATCAATCGTTACAGAAAAAGGAATTTGACCATATACGTTGGTTTCAAAATATTTTTCTTGTTTGTTATAATCAATAAAATAATTCATTTTATTTACAACAAACTCATTGTGCGTTCTAGATTTCAGTGTGGTAGCAATAGTATTTATTTGATCCGATGTTCCGCCCCAATTGAAAACCAAACTTGTATTAGATGTAAAAAACGGATTGTTTTCTTCTTTTATAGAAATAGTGCTGTTAACAGAATAAAATTTTTGCTTTCTGATGTTTATTTGGTAAGCAATTGTGAAAGTAATCAGCAATGACAACAAAAACCATTTCCAATAACTAATAATTTTCAAAAGAAAACTCTTTAAATCGAAACCATTTTCTTGGTTAGAAAAATCAAAATCTTTTTTATTGAGCATTTTTCCGTTTATTTTTTTAACAATAAAAAAGTTGTAGTAACAAGTGACAATAAAGTAATTATTGTTCCCAGTGATTCGATTCCTGTTTTACCCGTTCCCCAAGTTTTTTGTTTCAATGGTTTAACATATATATAATCATTTGGTTGTAAAAAATAATAGGGTGATTGTAGTGCTTTTATGTCAGTTAGATCTATGGCGTGAATTTCTGAACCCTGTGGAGTTTGACGAATAATCTGAACATCTTTTCGATTACCAGTAGTTGTGATGTCACCAGCATTTGCAATCGCTTCTAGAATATTAAGTTTGTCTTGCAACAAACTTTTTGTTCCTGGAGCAGCAACTTCGCCATTGATTGTATATCGAAAACCTGCTAATTTTACGTTTACAAAAAGATTAGATTCTTTTTTGAAATACTCACTCAATAGTTTTTCTTCGAGTTTTTTTCGAGTTTCGTCAATTGTAAATCCTAAAACATTTACTTCGCCAACAAGTGGAATTCTAATATTTCCGTGATCGTCCACATTATAACCATCAAAATATAACGATTGGGCATCTTTTACAACTACAGAACTGGTTGTTATATTGAAAAGTGCATCGATTTTTGGATCAATAGTTTTTATAGAAATACTCAAAACATCGTTAGTTTGAATTCTGTATGGTTTTGAATTTACCGGGCTAACCAAATTTTGTTCCGCAGAATTATTTTTGTTTTGTAAATAAATCAAGTCTTTTGAAGGAACACACGACACAAAAATCGCTGAAAACAAAAACAAGATTAGTAAAAAAATTTTCTTCATGATGGAAACTTTGTAAGCAAATATAGGTTTTTCATTCAAATTTAGAAAACTATGATGTGAAATTTGAATTTAATTTGTTTTCAAAGAATTTTCGAAAGGAACTCGATGCAAAATACTTCGTCCTAAAGTAACCTCATCAGCATATTCTAATTCGTCTCCAACCGAAATTCCTCTGGCAATTGTCGATGTTGTAATTTCGCAATCTTGAATTTGTTTGTAAATATAAAAATTGGTCGTGTCACCTTCCATTGTGGAACTCAATGCAAAAATAATTTCTTGAATAGTTCCTAGTTTCACTTTTTCGACTAAAGAAATGATATTCAATTGACTTGGCCCAACGCCATCAATTGGAGAAATTTTTCCGCCCAAAACGTGATAAATTCCACGAAATTGTCCTGTGTTTTCAATCGCCATGACATCTCTAACATCTTCGACCACGCAAACAATTTGATGATTCCGTTTTTTATTGGCACAAATTTCGCAAATTTCAACATCAGAAATATTGTGACAACTTTCGCAGAATTTAATTTCGCTTCGCATATTTGTTAATGCTTCTGACAAAAAACTGGTTTGTTCTTTGGGTTGTTTCAGCAAATGCAAAACCAATCGAAGTGCTGTTCGCTTGCCTATTCCTGGTAATTGCGACATTTCGTTGACTGCTTTTTCTAATAATTTAGACGAAAATTCCATCAGACAAAGATAGAAAAATTAGACTTTTAGATTGCTTTAGAATTAGACTTTTAGATTTTTTTATTTTAATCTAAAAATCTAATGATCTAAAAATCTAAAAAAATACTATTTTAGCATCCTATTCAAAACAAAAAACAATGACTCCATTTGCAATTTTGACCTTAATTATAATTTATTTTGGAATTTTATTTTTGATTTCGCATTCTATCAGCAAAAAAAATTCTGGAAACGAGGCTTTTTTTAAGGCCAATAAAAACTCTAAATGGTATTTGGTTGCTTTTGGAATGATTGGAACCGCAATTTCTGGAATAACTTTCATCTCTGTTCCTGGCGAAGTTGGCAATCCCGATTTGCAGTTCAAGTATTTTCAATTTGTTTTAGGAAGTGCCGTTGGGTTTATTGTGGTTGCAAAAATTTTGTTACCATTATATTATAGAATGAATTTGACATCGATTTATGGCTACATCGAGCAACGACTAGGTAAAACAAGTTACAAAACCGCAGCGACAATTTTTTTGATTGGTCGTACGATAGGTTCTGCTTTTAGGCTGTATTTAGTGGTTTTTGTTCTTCAACGATACGTTTTTGATTACTATCAAATTCCGTTTGCAATAACCGTTTTTGCATCACTGGCATTGATTTTTGCTTACACCTATCGCGGTGGTTTAAAAACAATTATTATTACAGATACTTTGCAAACCTTCTTTTTAATAACCTCTGTTTTTTTAACATTGTATTTTATTTGCACCAGTCTAGATTTAAGTTTTTTAGACGCATTCGAAAAAGTAAAAACCAGTAATTATTCTAAAATATTTTTCTTTGAAGATTATATGAAAGCCACCTATTTTTGGAAACAATTTTTAGGTGGAATGTTCGTAACTATAGCAACAGTTGGGCTTGATCAAGACTTGATGCAAAAAAACTTGAGTTGCAAAAACATTGGCGAAGCACAAAAAAACATGTTCACTTTTACAGCGATTTTTGTAATTATCAATATTTTCTTTTTGAGTGTTGGAGCCTTACTTTATACTTTTGCCGAAAAAAACGGAATACAAGTTCCCATGATTAACGATGTTGCGCGAACCGATTTGTTGTTCCCAGAGATTGCATTTCGTCACTTGACATTGATTCCGTCTGTAATATTTTTACTAGGATTAACGGCTGCAACATTTGCCACGACAGACTCTGCATTGACCGCTTTGACTACTTCTTTTTGCGTCGATTTTCTTGGAATGGACAAAACCGAAAATCTCAATAAACCCAATATTGTCCGAACAAGACATTTTGTTCACATTGGTTTTTCGATTTTAATGTTTTTGGTAATTATCATTTTCAATGCAATAAATGACGATTCGGTTGTGAAAATGGTTTTTAAAATTGCAACTTACACATATGGACCACTTCTTGGTTTGTATGCTTTTGGATTGTTTGTGAAATCAAAAACAGTTCATGACAAGTTTGTACCGTTTATTTGTATGATTTCTCCAGCAATTTGCTTTTTGATTAGTAGCAATTCCAAATATCTTTTTGGAGATTATGTTATTGACAATGAGTTAATCATTCTCAACGGATTAATCACATTTACAGGATTATTGATGATTAGTAAAAAAGCCGTTACCCAAACGAAGTTTTAAACCCCAACCCAATCCTCTCCAAAGACAGGAAGAAGGATTAATATTGATTTGTCGCCAATAAAACCAGCGTACAAGCAATTTCTACTTTTATATTGTTTAATTCTAGCAACTGATAAAACTCTGGATTCTCAGTTCCGGGATTAAAAATAACACGTTTTGGTTGCGCTTCAACAATGTAATTGTAATAATTACGTTGTCTAGCGGGGTTTAAGTACAATGAAACGGTGTTTATTTTCGACAAAGGAATGGCTTTGGTATAAATTTTTACTCCTGCAACTTCGCCTGTATTTTGACCGATTGCCAAAACCGAATGACCATTTTCTGTTAATTTGGTAATTGCTTTAAAAGAATATCTTTCTGGTTTTGTAGAAGCACCAAGTACTAATGTCTTTTTATTTTTCATTTTGCAAAAATACAAAAAAATCATTCAATTTATTGAAACCTTAATTTTAAGTTTAACTTTGCGACAGAAAACAACGCTAATTTTACATAAAAAAATGGAAATTTTCATCTATCTCTTTTTCGCATTATTTTCGGTTTTAAACCCAATAGGAACCGTGCCAATTTTCGTTGGGCTAACCCAAGATTATGACAAAAACGAACGTGCAAAAGTATCACTTTGGACGTCGATTGATGTTTTTATTATTTTGATAGTATCTTTTTTCGTTGGGCAATATGTTTTAACATTCTTTGGGATAACAATCAATGCCTTAAGAATTTCAGGTGGAATAATCATCGCAACATCAGGTTTTACTTTGCTTAATGGTAAATTTAATAAAGAACGGGGCATAAACAAAAAAGTCGAACAAGACATTCAGGAACGCAATGACATTTCCCTCACACCATTAGCAATTCCGATGCTCGCAGGGCCAGGATCTATCTCGCTTTTGATTGCTTATTATCAAGAACATCACACAAGTTATGAAATCATTGCGTCGAGTTTTTCTATTTTGGTCGTTTCTATTGCAATCTATGTCATTTTGCGAAGCGCACATTATTTGGCTAAAATTCTGGGTTCTTCTGGTATTGTTGCTATTTCCAGAATCGTTGGTTTCTTAACCATAGCCATAGGAGTTCAATACATTATTAGTTCAGTATTGAGTATTGTTAGAGGGATTTAGGTTGTGGTTAAATATTTTAAAATTTTATAAAGAAAAACTACTAAAAGTTTCCTTTTTGTTTTCGCTTTTCTACCTTTGCAAGTCGGAATAAAATCCTATCAAAATGAACAAAAACAGCAAAAGACGAGAAGCATTACTATATCATGCCAAACCAAAACCAGGTAAAATTGAAGTTGTTCCTACCAAAAAATATGCGACTCAACGAGATCTATCTCTTGCCTATTCTCCAGGAGTTGCTGAACCCTGTTTGGAAATAGCAAAAGATGTAAATAATGTTTATAAGTATACTGCAAAAGGAAATTTAGTTGCTGTTATCACCAATGGAACTGCCGTTTTAGGACTTGGAAACATTGGTCCGGAAGCCTCAAAACCAGTAATGGAAGGAAAGGCACTTTTGTTTAAAATTTTCGCAGATATTGACGTTTTTGACATCGAAGTTGATGCCACAGATATTGATAAATTCGTAGAAACAGTAAAAGCGATTGCTCCTACTTTTGGAGGAATAAATCTTGAGGATATCAAGGCTCCAGAATCTTTTGAAATTGAACGTAGATTAGTCGAAGAACTCAATATTCCAGTGATGCATGACGATCAGCATGGAACTGCTATTATTTCATCTGCAGCATTATTAAATGCTTTGGAACTTGCAAATAAAAAAATAGAAACGGTTAAATTAGTGGTTTCTGGCGCAGGATCGGCTGCAATTGCTTGTGCCAATTTATATGTACTTTTAGGGATAAACCCAAAAAACATTATTATGTTCGATAAAGATGGTGTTCTATCTTGTGAAAGAACAGATTTATCAGAACTTCAGAAAAAATATTTTTTTGGAAAACCAAACTGTACACTTCAAGAAGCCTTGGTTAATGCAGATGTTTTTCTGGGACTTTCTGCTCCAAACATACTAACATCAGCCATGTTACTTGGCATGGCAAACGACCCAATTGTTTTTGCAATGGCAAATCCAGTTCCAGAAATCGATTATAATGTTGCCATAAATACCAGAAAAGACATTATTATGGCTACTGGAAGATCCGATTTTCCGAATCAAGTAAATAATGTGCTAGGATTTCCATATATTTTTCGTGGTGCTTTAGATGTTCGAGCCACAAAAATTAACGAAGCCATGAAAATGGCAGCGGTAAAAGCACTAGCATCTTTGGCAAAAATGAATGTTCCAGAGCAAGTAAATATTGCTTACGGCGAAACAAAACTAAATTTTGGTCGAGATTATATTATTCCAAAGCCTTTTGATCCAAGACTAATTTCTATTGTTGCGCCTGCAGTTGCAAAAGCAGCCATGGAATCTGGAGTTGCTTTGCATCCAATAACCGATTGGGAAAAATACGAACACGAACTATTGGAACGTTTAGGTTCTGATAATAAAATGGTTCGATTGCTAACCAATCGTGCAAAAACAGACCCCAAAAGAGTTGTTTTTGCAGAAGCAGATCATTTAGATGTTTTGAAAGCAGCCCAAATTTCTTTAGAAGAAGGAACTGCAATACCAATTTTACTCGGAAATAAAGAATTGATTTTAGAACTCAAAGAAGAAATTGGTTTCGATGCCGATGTTGAAATCATTGATCCAAAAACAAAGCAAGAAGATTCCCGTAGATTAGAATATGCGGATATTTTCTTCAAACAACGTCAACGACAAGGAATTTCCTTGCTCGATGCTCAAAAATGGATGCGCGAACGCAACTACTTTGCCGCCATGATGGTTAAACAAGGCGAAGCCGATGCTTTAGTTACAGGGTATTCTAGAAGTTATCCAAATGTTGTAAAACCTATGTTGCAATTGATTGGCAAAGCCCCAGGAATAACTCTTGTTGCCACCACAAACATGATGATGACTAATCGAGGCCCAATGTTTTTGTCGGACACGGCAATAAACCCAAATCCTTGCGCAGACGATTTAGCAAAAATTGCATTGATGACAGCAAAAACGGTCAGAATGTTTGGAATAGAACCTATAATTGCTATGATTTCGTTTTCTAATTTTGGATCATCTATAAATCCGAGTGCAGAAAAAGTAAGAACTGCCGTTTCGTATCTTCATAAATATTATCCAGATTTGATCATTGACGGTGAATTGCAAACCGATTTTGCATTGAATGCCGAAATGTTAATGAAAAAATTTCCATTTTCGAAATTAGCAGGAAAAAAAGTAAATACGCTTATTTTTCCAAATTTAGAATCGGCCAATATTACTTATAAATTATTAAAAGAATTATACAAAGTAGAATCTATTGGGCCAATTATGTTAGGAATGGATAAACCAGTTCATATTTTTCAGTTAGGAGCAAGCGTAGAAGAAATGGTTAATATGGTTGCCGTTGCTGTTGTTGATGCTCAAGAAAAAGAGAAGCGTACTAAAATGAATTCTTTAGAGGTTTAGAAAAAAAATAAAAACTATCGAAAGTAATAAAACAAAAACAAAGAAATTCTTATAAATTAAAATTTAGATAAAAGTAATTTTTTATGATTTGTCTACTACAAATTTAATTTAAAATAAATAATTAACCTACATCTTTTTCCTCATTCTTGCTACTGGAATATCCAATAATTCTCTATATTTTGCAATCGTTCTTCTTGCAATCGGGTAACCACGTTCTTTTAAAATTTCGGACAATTGATCGTCGGGCAAAGGTTTGTTTTTGTCTTCTTCATCAATTACATCTTTCAATATTTTTTTGATTTCAAGCGTCGATACTTCTTCGCCTTGGTCGTTAGTCATTGCTTCTGAGAAAAATTCTTTTATGAGTTTGGTTCCATACGGTGTTTCGACATATTTGCTATTGGCAACACGAGAAACTGTCGAAATATCAAGACCAACCATATCGGCAATATCCTTAAGAATCATTGGTTTCATTTTAGTTTCGTCACCATCAAGAAAAAATTCTTCTTGAAAATGCATAATCGCATTCATAGTTACAAATAACGTTTCTTGACGTTGACGAATGGCATCAATAAACCATTTAGCAGAATCGAGCTTTTGTTTAATGAACTGAACAGCATCTTTTTGTGCATTAGATTTATCACGAGAATCTTTGTAAGTCTGCATCATTTCCTGATAGTCTTTCGATACATGCAAGGCTGGAGCATTTCGACCATTTAATGTCAATTCGAGTTCGTCATCAATAATTCTGATGGCAAAATCAGGAACTACATTTTCGGTAATTCTGTTATTTCCAGTAAATGATCCACCAGGTTTTGGATTTAATTTTTCAATTTCGTGAATTGCAGATTTCAATTGTTCATTCGAAACATTAAATTTTGCCGTTAATTTATCGTAATGTTTTTTACTAAACGCTTCGAATTGGTCTTCGATTATTGATATTGCCAAAGCCACATATTCGGTAGGCGTTTTGTGTTTAAGTTGCAACAACAAACATTCTTGCAAATCACGTGCACCAACGCCCGAAGGCTCTAGTTCGTGAATGACGTGCAACATTTTTTCGACTGCTTTTTCGTCGGTGTAAATGGCTTGTGTAAATGCCATATCATCAACAATATCGCTAATGCTTCTACGAATATAACCCATATCGTCGATGCTTCCGACCAGAAATTCTGCAATTTCTCGTTCGGAATCATTCAATATGAAAGTATTCAGTTGATTGATTAAATCCTGATGAAAACTCACTCCAGCCGAAAGTGGAGATTCTCGTTCTTCGTCGTCATCGCTGTAATTACTAGTTTGGGTTTTGTAATCTGGCGTTTCGTCGTTGCTTAAATATTCGTCGATATTGACATCGCCAGAATCTATTGATTCATTACCATAATCATCATCGTCATAATCATCGTTGTTATCAAATTCGTCTTTTTCGTAAATTTCTTCTTGATCTGTTGTACCCTCAAGTGCTGGGTTTTCGTTCATTTCTTCTAACAAACGTTGCTCGAATGCTTGCGTAGGCAATTGAATTAACTTCATCAACTGAATTTGTTGTGGAGATAATTTTTGAGATAATTTGAAATTTAGAAATTGTTTTAACATTATTATTCTTTTGTTGAAAAGTTTAATGTTTAATGTTTCAAGTTGTCGAACTTTCAACAACTAGAGACTTTAAACTTGAAACAAATTTTTAAAATTCAGCATTCATTGGTGTTCTTGGAAAAGGAATTACATCACGGATATTGGTCATTCCTGTAACGAACAAAACTAAACGCTCGAAACCAAGTCCAAATCCAGAATGAACAGCACTTCCGAAACGACGTGTGTCCAAGTACCACCACAATTCTTGTTCATCGATTCCAAGGACTTTCATTTTTTCAAGAAGCACATCAAAACGCTCTTCACGTTGCGATCCGCCTACTATTTCTCCGATCCCTGGGAAGAGAATATCCATGGCACGAACCGTTTTTCCGTCTTCGTTCAAACGCATATAAAACGCTTTGATATTTGCTGGATAATCAAATAAAATTACAGGACATTTAAAATGTTTTTCGACTAAATAGCGCTCGTGTTCCGATTGCAAATCTGCGCCCCATTCGTTGATGATATAATTAAATTTTTTCTTTTTGTTTGGTGTACAATCTCTCAAAATGTCAATCGCTTCGGTGTATGAAACTCGTTTGAACTCGTTTGATAATACAAAATTTAGTTTTTCAAGCAAAGTCATTTCGCTTCTATCTGCTTGAGGTTTCGATTTTTCTTCGTCTAACAAACGGGTTTCTAAAAACTTCAAATCATCTGGACATTTGTCTAATGTATATTTAATTACATATTTTATAAAATCTTCGGACAAATCCATATTTGCCGTTAGGTCATTAAAAGCAACTTCGGGTTCGATCATCCAGAATTCGGCTAAATGTCTAGAAGTATTAGAGTTTTCTGCTCTAAAAGTAGGGCCAAAAGTATAGATTTGACCTAATGCCATAGCAAAAGTTTCGCCTTCGAGTTGTCCAGAAACAGTCAAGTTAGTTTCTTTTCCGAAAAAATCTTCTTTGTAATTTACTTTTCCGTCTTCAGTTCTTGGAGTATTGTCAAATGGCAAAGCGGTAACTTTGAACATTTCGCCCGCGCCTTCAGCATCTGATCCTGTGATGATTGGTGTGTTAACATATACAAATCCTTTTTCTTGAAAATAACTGTGAACCGCAAACGACAAAACCGAACGCACACGCATAATCGCCTGGAACATGTTGGTTCGCACACGCAAATGTGCATTTTCTCGCAAGAAATCTAAACTTGGTTTATTTTTGGGTTGTATAGGAAATTTCTCGGCATCAGAATCACCAAGAATTTCTAGTTTGTTAACCTGAATTTCGAATTTTTGTCCTGCTCCTTGACTTTCTATCAAAGAACCAGTTACCGAAATTGCTGCTCCAGTTGTGACTCTTTTTAAAGTTTCTTCGGGTGTATTTTCGAAATCGACTACACATTGAATGTTTTCAATAGTCGAACCATCATTTAATGCTATAAATTGATTGTTTCTAAACGTTCGAACCCAACCTTTTGCGTTTACTTCTGTAATTGTCGATGAGCTGTTTAGCAAGTCTTTAACTCTTTTATGTTTCATTATAAAATAAAATAGAAATTTAGAATTTAGATTAAAAATAGATGCAAAGGTAATCGTTTCTTTTTATTTTTAGAAGCATTTTAGCTCGATACCTAAATTAGATTAATTTTTTTATCAAAAAAATAATAATTAAAAAAAAATACTTAAATTTATTGAAAATAATCTAACATGAAAATTCTTCTCACAGGTGCCAATGGATATGTTGGTAGACGGCTTTTGCCAGAATTATTAGAGCAGGGTCACGAGGTCGTTTGTTGTGTTAGAGATCAATTGAGACTTGGTTTAGATAAGCAAACTTTAGCCCGAATTACTATTTGGGAAGTTGATTTTTTGAAAAGCCCTACACTAGAAAATTATCCCAAAAACATAGATATTGCTTATTTTTTAATTCATTCGATGACAAGTTCTATCAAAAATTTTGATATAATGGAATCGCTTGCTGCTAATAATTTTAATGTTTATATGGCTAAAATGAAAGTTAATCAAGTCATCTATCTTTCAGGAATTGTAAATGATCCAAATTTATCGAAACACATGCAATCGCGTAGTAATGTAGAGCTAATTTTATTGAAAGGTAACTATAATACTACCGTTCTTAAGGCAGGAATTATTGTAGGTTCAGGAAGTTCATCTTTCGAAATCATTAGAGATTTATGCGAAAAACTACCCATAATGATTACTCCAAAATGGGTTCTAACTAAATCGCAACCCATAGCAATTCGAGATGTAATTCATTATTTAACAGGCGTTATCAATCGACCAGATTGCTATAACCAATCCTTCGACATTGGAGGTCCAAACATTATTACTTACAAACAAATGATGCAATTGTATGCCAAAACTCGAGGCATAAAACTTTCTATATTTACAATTCCGATTTTTACACCAAAATTATCATCATATTGGTTGTATTTTGTAACATCAACAAGTTATAAACTTGCCACAAACCTCGTTGATTCAATGAAGATGGAAGTTGTTTGCGCCGATAATAGATTACAACACATATTAAGCATAAAACCAATTTCGTATGTAGATGCGATTAAATTAGCCTTCAAAAAAATTGAGCAAAACCTTGTTATTTCAAGTTGGAAAGACAGTTTGGCAAGTTCAAGATTCAAGCAAAATTTATCAGCATATATTCAAGTACCGACTTATGGATGTTTGAAAGATATCAAGAAAATAAAAATATTAAATTCTGTACAAGTTCTTGATAATATTTGGTCAATTGGTGGCAATAAAGGTTGGTATTATGCTACTTGGCTTTGGAAATTACGTGGTTTTTTTGACAAATTAGTTGGCGGTGTCGGAATGCGACGAGGTCGAACAAGTCCAACGCATTTAGACAATGGCGATGCGCTTGATTTTTGGCGTGTTCTATTGGCAAATAGAGATGAAAAACGCTTATTACTTTTTGCTGAAATGAGAGTTCCTGGTGAAGCTTGGCTCGAGTTTCGTATTGATGAAAATAATTATTTGCATCAAATAGCGACTTTTCGTCCAGTTGGTTTATTTGGTAGGTTATATTGGTATGCTATGATTCCGTTTCATTTTTTTATATTCGATGGGATGATAAAGCGAATTGGCAGAACAAAATAGCAAGAAAAACTATTTTAAGGCGTGTTTTTCAAAATAAAAAATTACGATAAAATCATTTAAAATCTTTTTTAATGCTATTTTAGTAAAAAAATAACAAAAAAACATTCATTTCGTAATATATTACCAAGAACAAATATATTTATTTTAAATATTTTTAATTAGAATATCGTTTTCGTAAATTTGCAACACATTAAAAAAATAAACACTATGGCTTTCGATATTAAAATGATTGAAAAAGTGTATGCAAATATGGCTTTTCGTGTTGACAAAGCACGTGAGTTGGTTGGGCGTCCGCTAACATTAACCGAAAAAATATTATATTCTCATCTATGGTCTCAAACGCCAGACGCAGTTTTCAAACGTGGTGCCGATTATGTAGATTTCGCTCCCGATAGAGTAGCGTGTCAAGATGCAACGGCTCAAATGGCGTTGTTGCAGTTTATGCACGCAGGCAAAAAAACGGTTGCGGTGCCAACAACGGTTCATTGCGACCACTTAATTCAAGCAAAATCTGGCGCAACTGAAGATTTGGCTTTTGCCAATACACAATCCAAAGAAGTTTTCGATTTCTTATCTTCCGTTTCTAATAAATACGGAATTGGGTTCTGGAAACCAGGTTCGGGAATTATACATCAAATTGTTTTAGAAAATTATGCATTTCCTGGCGGAATGATGATTGGAACCGACTCACATACCGTAAATGCGGGTGGTTTAGGAATGTTAGCCATTGGAGTTGGTGGTGCAGATGCAGTCGATGTAATGTCGGGAATGTCTTGGGAATTGAAATTTCCGAAACTTATCGGAGTAAAATTAACTGGAAAATTAAGCGGTTGGTCGTCTCCTAAAGATGTTATTTTACGAGTTGCCGATATTCTGACTGTAAAAGGTGGAACCGGAGCCGTTGTAGAATATTTTGGCGAAGGCGCAATTAATATGTCTTGTACTGGAAAAGGTACGATTTGTAATATGGGTGCCGAAATTGGTGCAACAACATCGACTTTTGGTTATGATGATTCAATGAGAAGATATCTTACAGCAACAGGTCGTCAAGATGTTGTCGATGCTGCCGATAAAGTGGCCGATTATTTAACTGGCGATGCCGAAGTGTATGCTAATCCAGAACAATATTTCGACCAAGTTATAGAAATTAATTTATCAGAATTAGAACCTTATATCAATGGGCCTTTTACGCCAGATCGTGGAACACCTGTTTCTAAAATGAAAGAAGAAGCCGCTGCAAATGGTTGGCCAATAAAAGTAGAATGGGGACTTATTGGGTCTTGTACCAACTCCTCTTACGAAGATATGTCTCGTGCAGCATCGATTGTAGAACAAGCAGTTGCTCACGGAATTTCTCCAAAAGCCGAGTTCGGAATCAATCCGGGTTCTGAGCAAATTCGTTACACAATCGAAAGAGATGGAATCATTGCGACTTTCGAAAAAATGGGAACCAAAGTTTTTACAAATGCTTGTGGTCCTTGCATCGGGCAATGGGATAGAGCAGGAGCAGACAAGCAAGAAAAAAATACTATCGTACACTCGTTTAACCGAAATTTTTCGAAACGTGCCGATGGAAATCCAAATACACACGCCTTTGTAACATCGCCAGAAATGGTTGCTGCATTAGCAATTTCAGGTCGATTGGATTTCAATCCATTGACTGATACATTATTAAATGATAATGGCGAAATGGTAAAATTATTGCCACCAAAAGGAGACGAATTGCCAAGCAAAGGATTTGATGTAAAAGATGCTGGTTTTCAAGCGCCTGCCGAAGACGGTTCTGGAATTCAAGTTGCCGTTTCAACAACATCTGACCGTTTACAATTGCTAGCGCCGTTCGCAGCATGGGATGGGAAAAATATTACAGGAGCAAAATTATTAATCAAAGCTTTCGGAAAATGTACCACCGACCATATTTCTATGGCTGGACCTTGGTTACGTTTCCGTGGACATTTAGATAATATTTCGAATAATATGCTCATTGGTGCCGAAAATGCTTTCAATCAAAAAGCCAATTCTGTAAAAAATCAATTAACAGGAAATTACGATACCGTTCCTGCCGTTGCAAGAACTTACAAAGCCGCTGGAATTTCATCTGTGGTTGTTGGAGATCAGAATTATGGCGAAGGTTCATCGAGAGAACACGCAGCTATGGAACCAAGATTTTTGGGTGTAAAAGCCGTTTTGGTAAAATCGTTTGCTCGTATTCACGAAACCAATTTGAAAAAACAAGGAATGTTAGGCTTGACTTTCGCTAACGAAGCCGATTATGATAAAATACAAGAAGATGATACTATCAATTTCTTAGATTTAGTCGATTTTGCTCCAGGAAAACCATTAACCTTAGAATTTGTACATGCTGACGGTTCAAAAGATATCATTTTAGCGAATCATACTTATAATGAAAGTCAAATTGGGTGGTTTGTTGCGGGTTCTGCTTTGAATTTAATTGCTGCTGGAAAAGCGTAATTTATTCACAAATTATTTATATAAATCCTATTCTTTTTAGAATGGGATTTTTTTGAACATTTATGGAAAATTACATTATCGTTTTGTTGTGCATTGCTTCCTTTTTTGCAGGATTTGTAGATGCAGTTGTTGGTGGCGGAGGATTGATTCAAACTCCAATTTCCTTGATTTTATTGCCAAATATTCCTGTTGCATCAATTATCGGAACATTAAAAATTCCTGGAATTACAGGAACAAGTTTTGCGGCTTATCAATACACAAAAAAAGTAAAAATAAACCGGAAATTACTTTTTCCCATTGCTATTGTTTCATGCGGAATGTCGTTTTTAGGCTCGTTTTTAATGACAATGCTCAAGAATGATTTTATGAAACCTATTTTAATTTTCGTTTTGATTCTTGTGGCAATTTATACTTTCCTAAAAAAAGATTTTGGACAAGCCGTATCGAAAGAAATCCCTGAAAACAAATTACTTTTTTATGGAATCCTGATTGCGATTTTCATAGGTTTTTACGATGGATTTATTGGTCCAGGAACAGGAAGTTTTTTGGTTTTGGGATTAATATCCGTTTTGGGATTCGATTTTTTGAACGCTTCTGCAAATGCGAAACTTATTAATATTGCCACAAATATTGGTTCCATTACTTATTTTGTTCTCAGAGGGAAAATAATTTGGGCAATTGCAATTCCCATGGCTTTTTGCAATGCTTTTGGAGGTTGGTTAGGGGCAAAAACTGCTCTAAAAAAAGGAAATGGTTTTATTAGAATTTTCTTTTTGATAATTGTAGTCGGAACACTTTTCAGGCTGAGTTATGATGTTTTTTGAAGTAATTTTGTTTTTAATTGTAATAAAATGCCAATCAAAACTCGAAATTGGTTTTTTAAACTTATTTTAGCGTTTAAAAATAAACTGCTACATGCCAATTATTATTAATAAAACGTTCAAATCATTATTCATTCTAATGTTTTTCATTGGATCTAATTCATTTTCTCAACAAAAAACTACTAAACATAAAATCCAAAAAGGCGAAACAATTACCAGCATTGCAAAAGATTATAACGTAAAGGCTAACGAAATTTATGATTTAAATCCAAATGCAAAAAAGGTTTTGAAACTAAATTCGGTTTTAATAATTCCGATTTTAAAAGACAAAAAAGAAACATTAGAAAAAAAATCTAAAATTATTACCGAAAAAAACCACGAAATTTTGCCAAAAGAAACTTTATACGGAATTTCAAAACAATATAAAATCTCAGTTTCGGATTTAAAAAAATGGAATCCTATTCTGGAAAATGGAAATTTAGAAATTGGACAAAAAATTTATGTTTCGGCACATAATTCCGAAAAAACAACAGAGGTTAAAAAAATCGAAGAAGATGAAATAGTAACAAAAATAATAGATTGTAAGCCTACAGAAAAAGAATTATATAAAGAAACAGAAACCGAAATTATTGTTCATGAAGTAATTGCAAAAGAAACTAAATATGCAATCGCAAAAAAATATAATATTACAATTCAGGAACTCGAAAAACAAAATCCTGAGATTATAGAAAGCCTGCCAGTTGGTTTTAAATTAAATATTCGCGTGCCAAAAATCGATACTAATAGTGCAAATAGCGAAATCGAAAAAATAATTTATAAACTCGAAAATCCTGAAAATATTCCAAAAATAAAAACGGATGCTTCGGCGTTAATAAAAGATACGATTAGCACAGAAAAACCAGTTTATAGTTCTGATTTAGCAACAAAATTAGTGCAAAAAGCATCAGGAAATATTGGTACAACATATCGATCTGGCGGGACATCACCCGGCGGTTTTGACTGTTCGGGATTAATGATTTATACTTTCCAAAATTCGGGTGTACAACTCCCAAGAACATCAAACGAGCAATCTAGATTTGGAACAAAAATTGATAATTCGGAGGCTAAAACTGGCGATTTAATTTTTTTTAGTACCAATGGAACCCGAAGAATTAACCATGTTGGAATGGTAGTTGAAAACATAAATGGAGAAATTAAATTCATTCATTCGTCTATTCATAGCGGTGTAATAATTTCTTCTATTTTTGAATCTTATTACAAGAAAAATTTTATACAGATAAATCGAGTTTTAGAATAGTAAATAATATTAATTTCAATTTTGAAAAAGGGATAATTTTATCCAAGCCAAAAACAAAAACAAAAAAATGCAAGAAAACCAAGAAGATTTTAAAAGAGAATTAGGATTACTAGACGGGACAATGTTGGTAGTTGGCTCCATGATAGGTTCGGGGATATTTATAGTAAGTTCCGATATGGTGCGCCAAGTTGGCTCCGCAGGTTGGCTCATAGCAATTTGGATACTTACGGCATTGCTAACAATTGTTGCTGCAGTTAGTTATGGCGAATTGAGCGCAATGTTCCCAAAAGCGGGTGGACAATACGTTTATATAAAAGAGGCTTACGGAAAATTAGTAGGTTTTCTGTATGGTTGGAGTTTTTTTGCAGTAATCCAAACAGGTACAATTGCAGCAGTTGGCGTTGCATTTTCTAAATTTGCAGCCTATATTTTCCCGTCATTTAGCGACGAAAATATTCTTTTCAAAATTGGTTCTTTTCAACTTAATGCGGCACAAATCGTATCGATTATTACAATTGTTTTGCTAACCTACATCAATAGTCGTGGAGTAAAAAACGGTAAAATCTTGCAAACTGTTTTAACGGTTATAAAAATTTCGTCTTTGTTAGGATTAATTATTTTTGGATTTATTTTGGCTGCAAAAGCCGAAATTTGGAATGCGAATTGGGCTGATGCTTGGGGTTCGAAATCATTAGACGTAGCAACAGGTTCTTGGCTTCCGATTAGCGGAATGGCTTTATTATCGGCTTTTGTAGCCGCATTTGTTGGTTCGCAATTTTCGAGTGTGGCTTGGGAAGGCGTTACTTTTATTGCCGAAGAAATCAAAAACCCAAAACGGAACGTAGGTTTAAGTCTTTTTCTAGGAACACTAATTGTTGGAATTATTTATACAATGGCAAACGTAATGTATATTGCCGTAATCCCTTTGCAAGAAATTGCAACTGCAAAATCCGATAGGGTTGGTGTTGTGGCATCGCAATATATTTTTGGAGATATAGGAACGCTAATCATCGCTTTAATGATCATGATCTCCACATTTGCTTGCAACAACGGACTAATAATGGCTGGCGCAAGAGTCTATTATACCATGGCAAAAGATGGATTATTTTTCAAAAAAGCAGCAGTACTAAACCAATTTAGCGTTCCTGCATGGGCGCTTTGGGCGCAATGTGTTTGGGCATCGACGTTGTGTTTAACAGGAAAATATGGAGCCTTGCTGGATTTTGTCGTTATTATTGTTTTAATATTTTATATACTTACAATTTATGGAATTTTTATTTTAAGAAAAAAAATGCCAAATGCCGAGCGACCTTACAAAGCCTTTGGATATCCGTTTTTGCCCATGTTGTTTATCGTAATTTCTTCTATAATTTCAATCACATTATTGTTTACCAAAACAAGCACTTGCGGTTGGGGTGTGTTAATTATGCTTGTAGGAATTCCGATTTATTACATCAGTAAACCAAAGAACTAATTTTTTGTTTATTTTGTATTTTAAATAACAAACTTTTGGGATATTTAATGCTCGATTTTTTTACTTTTGAAATGTAATTAATCGTTTTAAAATCAGGTAAATGCTATGAAATTTATTTTGCTATTTGTTATTATACTTTGTGCTACAAGCAATTTGAAGGCTCAAACAGAATTTAGCAAAATGTCTAAATCTTTTCCAGCATTGTACAACAAACCTAAATTTAAAACGGCACCAATAATCGCAAAACCAGAAACTAAATTACCATTTTCTAACGCCAATATTTTTGATAACGAAAAGCCATTATATACACCAAATACTGATTTTTCGCAAAAAAAAGTAGCAACATTGCCTCAAATCGGACAAAAAGAAGAAATTAGTTTAACACCAAAGCAAAATGATTTTGTAAATCCAGGTGATGAAGTTGTTAAGAAATTAAATAAAAAAGGAGGCGATGAGGTTTCCAAAAATTTTAAACTTATTCGTGGAAATCAGGATTTAGGAATTTTTACATCCAAAGCAAAAATTGCAACAATCCGATTTCGTGATTTTGGAGAAATTGATGGTGATAAAATCCGAATTTATTTGAACGACAAAATTATTGTCGAAGAAGTTGAATTAGGTTCTGAATACAAAACAATACAAATCGATTTAAAAAAAGGTTTTAATAAAATAGATTTTGAAGCACTAAATCAGGGTGAAGTTGGACCAAATACAGCAGATTTTAAAGTTACTGACGATTTAGGAAATTTAATTTCATCTGATTTATGGAATCTTGCTACGGGTTTTAAGGCAAGCATAACAATTATAAAAAATTAAAAAACAGATTTAGAATTACAAATTTCTTATCGTAATTCTAAATCTGTAATTAAATTAACGGCTAGTAATAGGTATATCGTCTAACTTTAGATATATATTTTGCTAATCGAATCACCTGGTGGCTGTAACCGTATTCGTTATCATACCAAATATAAAGCACAATATTTTTTCCGTCTGCCGAAACAATTGTTGCATTGCTATCGTAGATCGATGGTGCCGAAGTCCCAATAATATCGGACGATACCAATTCGTTGTTCAACGAATATTTAATTTGCTCTACCAATTCGCCTTCGAGTGCATATTTTTTCATGATGGCATTTACGTTTTCAACCGAAGTTTCTTTACCAACTTCAAGGTTCAGAACGACCAACGAACCATTTGGAACTGGAACTCGAATGGCATTGGATGTTAATTTTCCAGCCAAACTAGGCAATGCTTTTGCAACGGCACTGCCTGCACCAGTTTCGGTAATAACCATGTTTAGTCCTGCAGCGCGACCTCGACGGTATTTTTTATGCATATTATCTACCAAATTCTGATCGTTTGTGTAGGCATGAATTGTTTCTAAATGCCCTTTTACGACACCTAGAGTATCTTCAATAGCCTTTAAAACTGGGGTAATAGCGTTTGTTGTGCAGGATGCAGCCGAGAAAATAGTAACTTCGTCGGGATTATATTCCGTATGGTTTACACCGTGTACAATATTTGGAACTCCTTTTCCAGGAGCAGTAAGCAACACCTTATCGACACCTTTTGATGTTAAATGCCTTGCAAGTTGTTCTTGAGTTGTAAACGCTCCTGTGTTATCAATCACTAGAGCGTCGCCAATTCCGTATTGTGTATAATCTATTTCTTCGGGAGCATTTGCAGTAATTACATGAACCGTTGTTCCGTTGATTATCAGAGCATTATTTTCTAAATCCGCAATAACAGATCCTTGAAAATCGCCATGAATGGAATCGTATCTCAAAAGTGAGGCTCTTTTTTCTAAAGAAGTTGCATCGTTTTTATCGCGAGTAACAATGGCGCGCAATCTCATTTGGTCGCCTTGTCCCATTTTCGACATTAATTCTCTTGCGAGTAAACGACCAATGCGTCCAAAACCATATAAAACTACATCTTTGGGCTGAATTTCTTGTGTCGCTTTAGCATTTTTTAGTTTATCAACTACAAATGCTTTGGCATTATCGAATCGGTTTTCGTTGGCATGAAATTCGAAAGTTAGTTTTCCGATATCGAGTTTTGATGGTGGCAAATCCATGCTTAAAATGGACTTTGCTATTTCGACAGAATCAAAAACAGAAATTGGTTTACCAACAAATTCGCCAGCATATTCATGAAGATTTATAATGTCCGAAACATTTTTATCGATTAATTGATTTCTAAAAAGTACAAGTTCTATGGATTTGTCGTACCATAAATCGCTTATAATTTTTATTAAATCAACGCAAGATCGTCTGCGATCGGACTGAAAAGCAAGTTCTTTTTCGTATTGTGAGTTAGTAGTCATTGATGTTAAATCGCATTTAGTTGTTGTTATTTTGTTCAATTTTGTGCAAAAGTATTGATTTCAAACGTTTTCGTAAAATGTTTTGCGATTTATTTTTCTAAACAATCAATTCAAATCGAAATTAGAACCAATTTTTTGCTCGATTATAATCAATAAAGTATTTTAAACTTATGGAAAAAACATGACTCAAACTATCGTTATTGAGCAAGTTTGTTACGTTGTGACTAAAGTTTTTATCGATTTCGGAATTAAAGTTTCCTGCACTATTTCGGTACAAAATAGACATTTGACTTCCGGGTGCAAAAACCCAAGAGTAGGATAAATCTAAATTCCAAGAATTAAAGTTTTTATTTCTATCAGTAATTTCAGTAACACCACTGTAATCTGTATAAGTACCATTTTGTTCGAGTTTATAAAAACTTTTATTTTCCGAAAATGACCAATAATGACGAACTGATAAATTAAAAGTCATTTTACTGTTTAGAGCATATTTTCCAGAAATAGAGTTAGAATAGGAAATTATGTTTCGTTTAGCATAAATAATATCATTTTCGGTTGTTGGATTATTGTCTAAATCTAAATCGCTCACATTAACGTATCCTTTGGTATTGTTTCGTCTGTTAAAACTAAAATTATAAATCAATAAAAATCTATCATTAAAACGATATCGCGGGCTCATAGATATTCCGTAGGTATTTCTGAATTTTTCACTAGCAAATCCAAAATTTGGATTGATATCGAATGCAAATTTATTGTTGTAATTGGTTGAGATATAAAACCAAGCACCATAATTTTTTGGAATTATTGAATAACGACCTTCTACTCTTGATTCGTAGAAATCGAAAGTTTCAAACGGATTGAAATTCATTCCCATTCCAAAATTATGATTTTTTAAATTGGCGGCGTTGAAATTTAAATTAAAATTAGCCGCTTTTACTTTGTCGGTTTCGTTCTGAAATTCATTATAGATATTTAGATGTACATCGAAACTATTAAAATGTTTGGTCGGATTCAGTATTCTATAACTCACATTTCCGTAGAAACTGTAGTAATTAGTTTCGAAATTAATTCCCAAATCGTTGTTGTCGAAATTTTTAGAAAGCCAATCGCTCCCAACACCATATCTATATTTTCCACTTGTTTTGTTAAACTCTAAATAGGTATTATATCCATTATAGATTTCGTTATCGTTAACATGGCTATACTTGTAATTTCCTTGAAGTCCATAAGTACTTTTTTTGGTATTCAAATCCCATACTAACGCCGAAACATTAGCATCTCGAAAATTTCCGTTTCTGGTTACATTGGTGTTAACAAAGGAAACCGAAGAATTTTGTCGGAATCGTTGATCGAGTACCAAAACATTAAAATTAGTCAAAGGTTCAATGAGTTCTTTGCGAGTTTCTCCATTGTTTGTGTTACGAATTGTGGCATAGGTTTTTTCGGTTACTGCATTCAAAATTCCAATTCCTAATCCGTTTTTTGTTCGTCCAGATACTTTTAGTGCATTAATTAAACTTACTGTTTTTGGGGTTTCTGCAATTTCTTCGTTTGCTGCTAAAGTTGGTAACCCAGTTGGACTTCCTCCAATTCTTCGGGAATAAAGTAAATTTCCTTTCGAGAACAAATCAGTTCCTTCTGTAAAAAAAGGTCGATTTTCATTAAATTGTTGTTCGAAAGGGCTAAGATTCAGAATTTTATTATCGTATTTTGTTTGTCCAAAATCAGGAATTAACACAGCATCTAGTGTAAAAGCATCGTTAATTCCATATTTTATATCTAATCCACCTTTTAGCGTACCTTTTGTTTTATCCTGTGCATCGGCATTGACATAAAAAGAAGAATATGGTAACAAAAATAGGCGGGTAGAGGTTTTTATGTTTTCTATTCCATCTATAATTCCAGCTTGTTGTAGTGTGTTAGATGTTTTTTTGTCAACAAAATTCCAAGTATAATCTTGACGATTGCGTTTAATATTTCTTAAAAAATTGATTCCCCAAGTTTGTTTTTTACTCGATGAAAATCGTAAGGCTGAATAGGGTATTTTCATTTCGACCGCCCAACCAAAATCGGTTATAATGGCTTTACTTTCCCAAACAGCATCCCAAGAAAAATCTTCGCCATTACTGTTTGTGTAAACACAATCGAGTTGTCCATTCGATGCGGTTACAAAAAACCTAAAATCTTGTTGACCATCATTAAAACCATTTATCCAAACTTCGAATTTATCAGAAACTCCTTCTCCATCGCGCGCAGCAATTTCTTTTAAAATTTTGTTTGGTTCATCATCATATAAAATTGCACCTATATATATAGCCTCATTATCGTACAAAACTTTTACCTCTGTTTTTTTGTTTTCAGAAATCGGATGACCATTGTCAGGATCGAACGAAATAAAATCTGTGGCCGGTTGTACGGAGTTCCAAATTGCTTCGTCGAGTTTTGCATCAATACTTATTTTATCAGAAATAAACTTGGTTTGAAGTGTTTTTTTTTGAGAAAAACCAGTAACAAAAAAACAAACTAGAAGTAGAGTTATACCTTTTTTCATACAGAATTTAGAGTTATTAAAATACTATACAAATTAAACAAAAAATTAAATAGCAAAGAAGTCGAAACAGATGCTTTTAAAATTATTAACAATAAATTATGACTTATTTTATACTATTTTATCAACTATAACGTTGTAAGTGCAAAAAAAACCGATGAAATGCAAAAAAATTAGGTTTGCATTGTTTTTTGTTTTTTATTTGCCTCATACAAATTAGTATTTAATTTAATTTTTATTTATGTATTACAACTTATTAATTTATTTTCTTTCTACAGTTTTTTCATTTCCTGCAAATGAAACAAAATTAGAAACACCAAAAACATACGCATCTATAGTTGTGCGACCAATCGAAAAAAGAGCAAATGTTATTTATAGTATTTTAGATGCCAATAACTTTAGTTTACCAAAATTAGAAAGTTTTACAGAAGCGCTAGACGGTTTTTATGACTTGAAAGAAAAAGGTTTAGTAACTAAAGATATTTTGACTATTATTGATTTTAGCCTTTCGTCATCAAAAAAACGTCTTTGGATTATTGATTTGTCAACTAACACCGTTTTATATAATTCTGTTGTTTCGCATGGAATGAATTCGGGTGGCGAATTTGCAAACAGTTTTTCTAACTTGTCAAGTTCCAACAAAAGTAGTTTGGGATTTTATGCTACTGGCGAAGTTTATAATGGTAAAAATGGAATGTCCTTGAAACTTGATGGTTTAGAAAAAGGCGTAAACGACAATGCTAGATCAAGAGCAATTGTAATGCACGGAGCAGATTATGCAAATCCGTCAATTCTAAATACTCAAAACTTTTTAGGAAGAAGTCAAGGTTGCCCAGCAATACCTAGAACTATTACTTCAAAAATTATAAATATTATAAAAAATAAATCGTGTTTATTTATTTATCATCCTTCTAGAATTCGTAAACTAAATTCAGTTTTAGTTTCGTAACGAGCAATACAATTCGGTATCTAAATTATAAATATCATTTCTAAAAATTAGTTTGTTATTTTTCAACCATGCAGTCCAATATAACTGATAATGTAAAATTTCTTGAGGAATTTTTATTGCAGTTGTTTTTTTTGTTAAAATTAGTTTATCAATTTTTTTCTTGTTCCATTGCGTTGTATCATTCAAAACATACATTGCCAATTCCATAGGTCGCTCAATACGAGTGCAACCAGAACTCAAAAATCTGAAATTTTTTGTAAAACCATCCCTATGGTTTGTATCGTGAAGGTATACAGAAAATTTATTTGCAAAAAGAATTTTCATGCTACCAAGCGAATTTTTATTGCCAGGATCCTGAACGTAGTCGTATTTTTTTGCGTTTTCTGGTTTCCATTCTAGTGGACTTATTTCGTTATGTTTATAATCGAAAATTTTAATGTGCATTTTAGAAAAATAACCTCTGCTTTTTGTAGCATCTGGAATTAAATCTTCTTTAATAATGGTTGGTGGAACAGTCCAAGTTGGGTTAAAAACTACTGTAGCTAGTTTGGAAGTCAAGACTGGTGATCGCCTTTCAACTTTACCAACCACAACCTTAAAAGTTTTTATAGTATCATTATTTTTTATAATATCCAATTGAAAGTTTGGAAGATTAACAATCGAATAGTGCTTTCCAAATTCACGAGGAAACCATCTCCAACGTTCTAAATTCGCTATAATTTGTTCTTTTCGTTCGTTTTTAGAAAAATTTAATGCTTTTATAGTTCCAAGTCCAATAATTCCATCCGATTCTAATCCGTGACGTTTTTGAAATTGAATTACTGCCTTTACGGTATTTTTATCATAGACTTTAGTTATTGAGTCCGATTTTGCTAAATCATCCCAATACATTAGCCTTTTTTTTATTGGAATTAAAGACGCATTTATGTCTTTAGGCTTAATTTTTACATTAAATTTTATGATTTTAAAATCACTATCGTCGGGTAACGACTGAACAATTTTCAATGCGTTTTTTAACTGAATGTAAATTAGGGAGCTAGGTTTACTGTTTTTTATAACTTCTACTAATGTATTTTTATCCAATCCCTCAATAAGTTTTGAATTGATGTCAACTACATTTTCTTTCAAATCCCAATCTAGATATAATTTTCGAGGATTTAATTTACCTTTATATAAATGACTCAAATAATTCTGAAAACTGTTTGTAAAAGCAATATCGAAATCTACTACTTCTTTTTCACTCAAACTATCTATTTTTTTCTCTGTTTCAGCAAGTGATTTAATTTTGTAATCCGCTGGATTTAATCCTTCGACTTCGCAATTTAAAATTTCGTTAATAACAATTTTTCTATTTTCCGAAGATTGCCAAACCGTATTGTAGTTGTAATTTTTATAGAAAGCCATTAAATTTTTGCTTTCGTATTTTGAAATTAAAAGTGTGTCAATCGTTATTTTTTTTACTCCAAATAAAACGTTCGAAACTTCTAAATTGTCTTTAGAGGTTGCTAAAGTAGTTTTAGAATTTTTAACAAAAAACGCAAAAAAAGATATAAAAAAAATAGAGTAAAAGTATTTCATGAATCAAATTTACAATAGTTTTAAATATATTTAAAACTATTTTTTTGATATTATTAACAAATCGATAAACGACATTTTTTACCGACAAACAGTTTTTGACATTATAAAATGCTTGCCTATATCGCTAATATCAAATGAGTTGCCAATTGCTGTATAGCCTAGTTTTTCGTAGAATTTAACAGCAATAACTCTCGCATTAAACCAAATTAAATCACCTAAATTTTCTGTTAAATATACTTCGCATTTTTTTATAAGAAGTTCTCCAATTCCGTTTTTTCTATGATTTTCTAATACAGCCATTCCTCTAATTTGAAATGGATTTGTAGCATCAAAAATTATATTTTTATTCTTGAAAAGAGAAACTACACCAACCAATATTTCATTTTCAAAATATCCAAAATGAACTGTGGAATCCGAGTCGTCGTCTTCGAAAAAGCATGTTTCAATTGGTTTTCCAACTCTTAAAACGAGATGTCGAACTGAAAATGTTTCTAAATATGTTATTTTTTTTATCATTTTAATTTGTAAAAAATAGAAAATCAAACAGTTGGAAATTAAATTTAATTTTTAACTGTTTTTTTAGGTTTAAACTTGCTTTTGTATAAAATATTTATCTATATTTGCACTGTTGTAATGCGAAAGTAGCTCAGTTGGTAGAGCTCCAGCCTTCCAAGCTGGTTGTCGCGAGTTCGAGCCTCGTCTTTCGCTCTTTTATAAATCCTTATTTGCGTTTGCTTATGAGGATTTTTTATTTAATAAAACTCAAATTAGTGTTGTTATCAATTTCAATAGGAGTTTTATTTTGTTGGAATAACCTTGCGGTTAGGTTTCCTTTTAAAACAATTTCATTTCCATATATTTGTAACCAACTGCCTTCTCTCAATCCAAGTACCGAGGTTGAATTAAAAGCATGAAATTCCTTAATGCGTGTTTCGCGCGTTTCGCCCATGTGTTTCGATTGTAAATCAACATCCAAATAGTGTGGATTTAAATTGAATGGAATAACGCCCAAAGTATTGAAACTACTCGGATAAACAATAGGCATGTCGTTCGTGGTTTGCATCGAAATCCCTATAATATTGCTACCTGCACTTGTACCCAAATATGGAATCCCAGATTTTATGGCATTAGACAAAATATTCATCAATTGATTGTCATGCAATTGTTTTACGAGCAAAAAAGTATTTCCGCCACCTGTAAAAATTCCTTTCGAATTTCGAATTGCTTGCGAAAAATTTTCGAATTCGTGTAGACCAACTACTTTTTTATTGATTTTTTGGAACGCCAAGCCTACTTTTTGGGTATAATCTTCGTGCGAAATTCCACTTGGTCTGGCGAACGGAATAAACAATATAGTATCACAATTTAAAAATAGTTTTTCGAGTTCGGGCAAAAGATATTCTAAATAATTACCATCGTGAAGTGTTGATGTACTTGCGATTATTGCATTTTTCATGATATTGTTTTTCTACAAATTTATAAAAATTTAAAACTAAAATAGTATGCTTTAACTTTTATGTTAACACAAATTTACAAAGTTGTTAATATTTATTTTAGAATCACATACGATACTTTTACAACTTGAAATTTGAATATGAAAAATTATTATTTGTTTTTATTAGTTGTGTTTCAATTTGGATTTTCGCAAACCGAGCGTTTTATTCATGGCAAAATAATTTGCGATGGAAATCCAGTGCAAGATATTCAAGTTATCAACTTAGTTTCCGAAAAAAGTACTGTTTCGGACAATAGTGGTGAATTTTTTATATTGGCAAAACCTCAAGAAATGCTCGTTTTTTCGTCGATAAACTACGATTATAAGCGCAGGTTTTTGGAACAAGAAGATATCGATAATACTAACATATTAATTAAATTAACTCGAAAAATAACTCATTTAGACGAGGTTGTGATTAACCGAAATCCAAAATTCGATGCGGTGAAACTCGGAATTTTGATGAAACCCGCCAAAGAATATACACCAGCCGAACGCCGATTAAAAACGGCTACGGGTTTAGATGCTAAAGCAAATGCTGGTAATATGATGGGAGGTTCTATAAGTTTAGACCCATTACTCAATTGGATTTCGGGTCGAACAAAACTACTTAAAACCGAATTGTCTGTTGAAAGAAACGAATTGCTATTGGCAAAAGTTGCCAATTTATACAATGACGAATATTACACCGAAAAACTAAAAATTCAGCAAGAATATATTAAAGCATTTCAGTATTATGTGATTTATGATTTTCGATTAATTGCAGCCTTAAATTCCAAAAACAAAACATTAATTTCGTTTAGAATGATTGAATTGGCTCAAGAATTTAATAAACTTCAGCACTAATAATTAAAATTTATCTATTTTTGGAAGATGAAAAAATATATAAATATAATTTTGCTTTTAATTTCATTTTTTAGTTTTTCTGCTTTCGAAATTACTTCGCCTACTTGCCCTTTGGACTCGAGCCATAAATTTTATGTTTCGATTTATCAAATAAATTATAACCAAAAAGACAAACGATTAGAGATTACTTCGAGAATTTTCATAGATGATTTGAATGCCGCTTTGAAATTAAAATACAATAAAAAAACGTATTTAGCCACTAAAGAAGAGTCGAAAGAAGATATTGATTTGATGAAAAAATATATTTCGGATAATTTTACTATAAGAATTAATGGCATTTCAAAAACCATTAATTATTTGAGTAACGAAAACCAAGCCAATGTTTTTATTTGTTATTTCAATATCAAAGATATTTCGAGAATCAAAACTTTAGAAATAAAAAACACATCACTTTTTGATTTAAATTCCGAGCAGCAAAACATTATTCAAACCACTATGTATGGAAAAAAAGAAAGTTTACTTTTAACAACCAACAATGAAAAAGGTTTGATAAAAGTAGAATAATTTTAATTATTACATAAAAAATAAGTACTTTTACAACAAGAAATTAAAACTTAATCATGAAAAAAATCGTTTCAATTCTATTCTTTTTTATAGCACATTCTTCAACAATTTTGGCACAAGAAACCAAAGAAACAACAAAAATAAAAGAATTAGGTCACACCGATTCAAACAAATTTCGACAAATGTACGATTTATTGGCAACTCCAAATATGTACAGAACAGCATCTGGAGCACCAGGATCAGAATATTATCAGCAACAAGCGGATTACAAAATAGATGTTGAATTGGATGATAAAAATGCAAAATTGTTTGGTACAGAAACAATAACTTATACCAATAATGCAAAGGAATCTTTAGATTATTTATGGGTGCAACTCGATCAGAATCAAATTGATAAAACTTCCAAAACTCCTCTGGTTGAAAGTTCCAAAACAGATGCTGCTATTAGTGCCGCGGGTTTTTCGAGAAAATATTTAGAAGAAAAATTCGATGGAGGTTTTAAAATCGATTATGTGAAAGATTTGAAAGGAAGCCAAATTTCCTATACTATAAACGAAACCATGATGCGTATTAATTTGGCGAAACCGCTAGCGCATGGCGAAAAATTTGTAATGAATATTAAATGGAATTATAATATCAATAATTATATATTAGACGGTGGTCGCTCTGGCTACGAACCATTTAAGGATGGAAACAAACTATATGTTTTAGCACAATTCTATCCACGAATGGCAGTTTACAACGATGTTGAAGGCTGGCAAAATATGCAGTTTTGGGGCAGTGGAGAATTTGCCCTGCCATTCGGAAATTTTGAAGTAAATGTTACGGTTCCAGCCGATCATATAATGGAAGCAACTGGAGAATTACAAAACAGAAGCGAAGTTTTTACACCAGAACAAGTAAAACGATATCAGCAAGCACAACTTTCGTTCGATAAGCCAGTAGTAATTGTTACCCAAGCAGAAGCAACCGAAACAGAAAAAGGTTTTTCGGACAAGAAAAAAACTTGGAAATTCAAAGCCGAGAATGTTCGTGATTTTGGAATTTCGACATCAAGAAAATTTATTTTGGATATGATGGCGGTAAAATTCGCATCCAAAACCGTAATGGCAGTTTCATTATACCCAAAAGAAGGAAACCCGTTGTGGGAACAATATTCAACCCGCGCTGTTGCTCATACTTTAAAGTCATATTCGAGTTACACATTCGATTTTCCGTATCCAAAAGCAGTTTCGGTTAATGCGCAAGATCAGGGAATGGAATATCCAATGATTTGTTGGAATTTTGGAAGACCAGAAGCCGACGGAACCTATTCTGATGATGTTAAATACGGAATGTTAGGTGTAATTATTCACGAAGTTGGACACAATTATTTTCCAATGATTGTCAATTCCGATGAGCGTCAATGGACTTGGATGGACGAAGGAATTAACTCATTTATGGAGTTTTTAGCAGAAAAATCATTCGACCCAAAGTTCCCAACTCGTCGTGGTCCACCAGCCAATATCATTCCGTATATGAGTGGAGACCAAAATGGTTTAGAACCAATTATGACCAATTCCGAAACTATAAAACAATTTGGAAACAACGCATATGGCAAACCAGCAACTGCTTTGAACATTATGCGTGAAACAATTATGGGTCACGAATTGTTCGACTATGCTTTTAAAACCTATGCGAATCGCTGGAAATTTAAGCATCCAACACCCGAAGATTTTTTTAGAACCATGGAAGACGCATCGGCTGTCGATTTAGATTGGTTTATTCGCGGATGGTTTTACACAACCGATTATACCGATATTGGCATCAAAGATGTAAAACAATATTTTGTAAGTAATGATGCTCCAAAAGATTTTAAAGCACCAACACCATCCAGAAGAAATAGACTAAAAACTACAGGGCCAATGGTTTTTATGGTTGCAAACGGAAGCGAAAATTTCAAATCCGAAATGAATAAATCTTTAGATATAAAAAATGTAAAAACATTGAATGAGTTTGTTCAATCTAATTTTAAGCCCGAAGAAATTGCAAAATTAACAACACCAAAATATTTTTATGAAGTAACATTTAATAAACCAGGTGGATTAGTGATGCCAATAATAGTCGAAATTACTTACGAAGATGGAACGATAGAAAATCAAACATTTCCTGCACAAATCTGGCGTATGAACGATAGTGAAGTTACTCGAACGTTTGCTACCCAAAAAGTAATTTCCAAAATTGTAATTGATCCAAAAATAGAAACTGCAGACATTGATATCACCAATAATACTTGGCCAAAACAAGAAGTAAAATCAAAATTCGAATAAAATTTTGGCTAATAAATTTTTATAATTATGTTTGGAATAGGAGGAGGAGAAATAGTATTTATTTTACTTGTAGTACTAATGCTTTTTGGATCAGATAAAGTTCCAGAAATTGCTAGAACTTTGGGTAAACTAATGGCACAACTCAAAAATGCAACCAACGACATTAAAAGCGAAATCCAAAAAGGAGTTGATAATATTAAAGAAGAAACCACGATTTCGGATATTTCCTCTGAAATTAACAAAGCCAAAGATGGTTTTATTGGAGATTCCACTTCAGCAGTAACCAAAATAAAAGAAGATTTCGAGAACTTAACTGGGCCAATTAAAAGACAATTGTAATGCTCGAAAAAATAATATATTTAGATAAACAATTATTTCTGTTTTTGAATAATTTAGGTTCTGAACAATTCGATGGTTTTTGGTTATTTGTAACAAAACAGTCTAATTGGATTCCATTTTTTTTGATTCTATTATATTTAGTTTATAGAAAACTAGGTTGGAAAAAATCTCTTTTAGTAATGTTGTTTGTAACTTTATTATTAATTTTTACTGACCAAACATGTAACTTTTTTAAAAATTATTACCAAAGATTAAGACCATGCAATAATCCAGAATTTGTGGGAATTATGCGAAACATAAAGCCAAGCCAAACCTTTAGTTTTTTCTCTGGTCATGCAGCAAATTCATCGGCAGTAGCCCTGTTTTTGTTCCTAATTTTGAGAAAACATTACAAGCATTTCGTATTCATAATCTTTTGGCCACTAATTTTTGCATACAGCCGTATTTACTTAGGATTACACTATCCAATCGATATTTTAACCGGATATGTTTGCGGAATAATTTACGGATTTTTAGTCTTCAAATCCTATCAATTTATTCTCAAAAAGTATTTTATTTAGGAGCTTAATCCCGCCATCATCCCAAATCTTTTGCTTTTTTTTAAAGAAAAAAAACCAAAAGGATTTTCCGTTCTGTCGGGGCTACAAAACCCTCGAAACAGTTAATCCGTCTCGAATTGGTAACAAAACCGTTTCCACTCGAGAATCATTTTTTAAGAGTAAATTATATTCCAAAAGCACCTTCGTACTCAAATCATTTTTTTGTAAAGGCTCAACTACTTTGCCACTCCACAAAACATTATCAGACAAAATAATGCCGCCTTTGTGCATTTTTGGTAAAATTAAACTATAATAATTAATATAATTTTCTTTATCGGCATCAATAAAAACCAAGTCAAATTTTAAATCCAATCTTGGAATAATATCTACTGCTTCGCCTAAATGTTGATGAATTTGTTTTCCAAAACCCGATTTGTCAAAATGTTTTCGCTGAAAATCTACTAATTCGTCCTTAATATCAATAGTATGTAATTGACCATTTTCTTGCATTCCTTCGCAAAGGCAAAGAGCCGAATAACCAGTAAAAGTTCCAATTTCGAGAATATTTACTGGACGAATTAATTTAGATAACATACTCAAAACTCTGCCCTGAAAATGCCCAGAACACATTCTTGGCAACAATATTTTTTGATACGTTTCTTTGTTGAGTTTAGCCAACAATTCGGGTTCGTTTTCCGAATGTTGTTCTATATAATCTTCTAAATCTTGTGAAAGGAAATGCATTAATTTATTTTTCTGCAAAATTACAAATATCCAAATCAACAAATCAACAAATTAAACTAAATTTGCACCATGCAAATCGAGAAAAAAGACATCCGCAGTTTATCCAAAGATCAAATACGAGATTTTTTTGTATCTAATAACGATAAACCATTTCGCGGAAACCAAGTTTACGAATGGCTTTGGAGCAAGGGCGCGCACAGTTTTGAGGACATGACAAACATCTCTAAAGCAACACGAAATATACTCGAAGAGAACTTTGTAATCAATCATATCAAAGTAGATTTGATGCAACGCAGCGAAGACGGGACGGTAAAAAATGCGGTTCGTTTACACGATGGTTTGGTTGTAGAAAGTGTCCTTATCCCAACAAATACCAGAACAACGGCTTGTGTTTCCAGCCAAGTGGGTTGTAGTTTGGATTGTAATTTTTGCGCCACAGCAAGATTAAAAAGAATGCGAAATCTAGAACCTGCCGAAATTTACGACCAAGTTCTTGCAATCGACAAGGAAAGCCGTTTGTATTACAATCATCCACTTTCTAATATTGTTTTTATGGGAATGGGAGAACCGCTCATGAATTACAATAATGTATTGAAAGCCATCGAAATGATTACTTCTGAGGAAGGTTTGGGAATGTCTCCAAAACGCATAATGGTCTCGACATCTGGCGTTCCAAAAATGATAAAAAAATTGGCGGATGATGAAGTAAAATTCAAATTAGCCGTTTCATTACACTCTGCAATCGATGAAATTCGTTCTCGAATCATGCCGTTTTCAAGTAATTTTCCGTTATCCGATTTGCGTGAAAGTTTAGAATATTGGTACCGAAAAACCAAATCCAAAATTTCCTACGAATACGTTGTTTGGAAAGATATTAACGATGATAAAAAATCAATCGATGCCTTAGTAAAATTCTGCAAATACGTGCCTTGCAAAGTAAACTTAATAGAGTACAACCCGATTGATGACGGCGAATTTCAACAAGCATCAGACGAAAGTATAAATGCCTATATTTCTGCATTGCAAAATGCTGGAATCGTTGTAAAAGTACGTCGTAGCCGAGGAAAAGATATAGATGCCGCTTGTGGACAATTGGCAAATAAGGAGAGTTTGGATTAATTTGTCTAAATGTATAAAAAAAACGTTTCGAGAAATCGAAACGTTTTTCAACAAAAAACAAAAAACTATATTAGTTACCCAAAGTAATTTGGTATGAAATACCGTTTAGAGTAAAAACTGCTAGGTTGTCACAAGTTCCATTTCCGTAATCTAATGTCGCTGTATGTGTGTTTCTAACAAAGGTAATAATACCTTGAGAAAGTACGCTGTTTGTTGGTGAGCATGCAAATTTTACGATAATTGGACTACTAATGGTACTTGTTTGTGTAGTTGTATTTGGAAAAGTTGTTGTCCAGTTTCCCGTAACACTATATACATTATCTGTCCAATCTGTAGGTGTGCTATAACCAGCAATGATTTCGCTTGTTCGGGTTCCATTTCTAGAAATTACTCTTCCGTCGGGCAAAGTAATAGTTAAATTCATGGTCATAACCCAAATTGGATGACTAGGTGATGCAGCAGTTGCAGCAGTCATAGTTCTAACAAATACCTTTGTACCTTCAATTTTTCGAAGATTATGATAAAAATTATCAAAAGTACAATTAATGGTATGTGTAGTAGCATTTGGATCGTAAACAAATGTAAAAATTAGTTTTCCTTTTAGAATATTTCCGTTTGGCATTGGACAACCTGTTGTTCCAAAATCAATAGTTTTTACAACAGTACTCCCAACAGTTGGTACTGTTCCAACAGCAGGAACTCTTGTAACGATTGCACAAGTTGGTAAAAACGGTGTAGCAACAGCAACTGATTTTCCTGAAAATCCTTCAGAAACATTTAACTGATCTTCGGCAACTTTAGATACATCATCGTTCGAAGCATCTACTTTTGCATTAATTCCTGCCTCTTCGACAGTAATTGTCGACTGATCACTTTCTCCTTTATCTTTTGAACAACCAATAGTCATTAAAGACAAAACTAATCCGAGCATTAAAATTTTTCTTTTCATAATAGGTATAATTTATTAGGGTTTTATATAAGACGAATATAAGTATAAAAGGTTTAATTTAAAATTAAAAAATTCTAAACTTTAACATTTGCAACTCAAAACATTATAAAGTATCTTTGATGAATAAATGAATATTACCTCACAAATAAAAAAACCGATTCAACAAGAAATGGAACTTTTCGAAAAAAAGTTCTATGAATCGATGTCGTCACAAATTGCACTTCTCAATCGAATTACTTATTATATAGTAAATCGAAAAGGAAAACAAATGCGACCCATGTTTGTTTTTTTAACTGCCAAAATGCTTTCGGAAGGAAATGTAAACGAACGAACGTATCGTGGCGCATCGGTAATAGAATTAATTCATACCGCAACTTTGGTTCATGACGATGTGGTGGATGATAGCAACCGCCGTCGCGGATTTTTTTCTATAAATGCGCTTTGGAAAAATAAAATTGCCGTTCTTGTTGGCGATTATTTACTATCAAAAGGGTTATTATTATCTATAGATAATGGCGATTTTGATTTATTAAAAATAATTTCAGTTGCCGTACGCGAAATGTCCGAAGGCGAATTACTTCAAATAGAAAAAGCCCGAAGATTAGACATTGACGAAGCCATTTACTACGAAATTATTCGCAAAAAAACCGCAACTTTAATCGCATCTTGTTGCGCACTTGGAGCAAAATCGGTTATTGATGATGAAGTTCAAGTCGAAAACATGCGCAAATTTGGCGAACTTATCGGCATGGCTTTTCAGATCAAAGACGATTTATTCGATTATACAGATGATGCCATTGGCAAACCAACAGGAATAGATATTAAGGAGCAAAAAATGACTTTGCCGCTAATTCATGTTTTGAATAATTGTAGCGCTAAAGAAAAATCTTGGCTAATTAATTCTATCAAAAATCACAATAAAGACAAAACCCGAGTCAAAGAGGTTATAAAGTTCGTGATTTCAAATAATGGATTGGCTTATGCCGAACATAAAATGGAACAATATCAACAAGAAGCACTTCAACTTCTTGAAAATTACCCAAAATCTGACTACAAAGATTCCTTGATTTTGATGGTTAATTATGTGATTGAACGAAAAAAATAGTTGATTTTCAAAAAATAATTTATTTTGATGCAACCTTTTTGCAACCTTTCTCGTCTATGTAAATAGAAGTCTGTTACGAATCTAAAAATCTAATTTTCTAAGAAGTCTAACAATC
>JAYUFL010000193.1:0-24473 GCA_043738745.1 Bacteroidota bacterium | reverse complement strand
CTTTTACTATATTTTTCATTTTATTTATTTTTACTTTTTTCCTACTCTATTTTAGGCTTTTCGGAGTACACCTTTAGGGCTTTTCGTTTGCTAATTTTTTAGGTTAAAAAATTAGCAATGGTCTTAGGAATTTTTTGTGGTTTTGTCATGTTTTTTGGTTTAGTGATTAATTATTAATCTGGTTATCAAGACAAACTTATAACAGTAATTTTAAACTTGCCTATCGATTCGTGCCATCAACTATCGATTCGAGCCATTATTTTTAATAAATTTTTAACAATTAACAAAAAAGTACTTTTTAGTCTAAAAAAATACCGTTTAACCAATACATAATGGCTAAACGGTATTTTATACTAATTCTAAAATCGTAATTCGTAAACCTCAAATTTCTACAGATTCTTCAACTGATTGTCTTTTTTATCACTACTAATAGTCCAGAAAAAACCAACAAAAAAGAATCTATCGGCTGCTGGTGCAATTTCTTTTCGTTCATAAATTCCTATATTGTTTGAGTTTCGAGCATAATCATATCCAAAAATATTTTGTGTTCCCAAAACATTCGAAACCGAGAAATACACTATTTTTTGTGAAGTCAACAAATAGGCCCAATTGAAACTTAAGTTATTGTAAACTTTGGTTTTTTGGTTCAAAAAACCAACTTCGTTTGGGTTCGTATAAGGGCGACCCGATGTGAAGGTGTGCGAAAACCCAACCTGCGATTTCCAGTCGTTTATCCAATATTTTGTAACCAACGACGCTGTGTGTTCGGCAACAAAACTGGGAGTTGCACTTTGCATAAAGTTTTTATAATCGCGCTTTGTATCGATGTACGAATACGATAACCAATATTCTAAATTCTTAATGTTTTTATTGTCTCGCCAAAAAACATCAATTCCTTTGGCGTAACCAAAACCATTGTTATTAAAGTTCGAATTGAATTGCGAAATTGGCGTGTCGTATTTTACTAAATCTTTGTAATCTTTGTAATATGCTTCGATTCTAAACGTTTGACCTTCTTGATTGTATTGATAATTCAATATATAATGTGCTGTTTTTTCGGTTCGAAAATCGTTCGAAAATTTTAAATAATTTTGATTTGGTGCCTGATCAAACATGCCATACGCCAATGCAAATTGACTGAATTTTGCTGTTTTATACGCCAACGAAATTCTTGGCGAAACCGAAAACTGATTGATGAAATCGTTGTTCGATGCTCGGATTCCTACTTTGGCAACCAGTTTTTTCGAGAAAAAGATATCGGCTTCGGTATAAACTGCAAATGTGTTGGCATTGTAACCGTCTTTATTGATATTGAAAGTTTCTTTGAATTGGGTTACAAAATAATCAGCACCAAAACTGAGTTTAAACCGATCCGAAAAACTCTTTTTTAGTTTCAATTTCAAATGAGCCGAATTTTCTTCGTTATTTAATTTGTCGGCATCAATTCCGATTTTATTTTTAGACAAACCATAACTCAAGCCAGTTGTAATTTGCCATTTTTCGCCAAAATTTCCTTTGTAAGTGGAATTAAAATATAGATTATCATTATTTAATTTGAAACGAACTTTTTGTGGCTGATTAATGTCAACCTGATTCAGGTCAAGGCTTTGCGAATCGAATGCACCATAAATTTTCAATAAGCCATTCGCAAATTGATAGCGATACACCGACTCTCCCGAAGCCGATTGAAAGGCTCTATTCCAGTCCGCCGACTGCGGAATTACCGCTTGATATGGAGCCAAATTAATAAACGAAGTATTTAGACTTACCGATGATTTTGCCCATTTTTTGGTTCGTCCCAAACCTAATCCGACAGTCATAAACGACATTTCGGTTTTTTCAGTATCGGCTTCGTCTTTTGTGTTTAAAAGCAAAACACTCGACAAAGCATCGCCATATTCAGCAGAATAACCTCCTGTAGAAAACGAAATCCCCGAGAATAAAAACGGAGAAAAACGCCCACGACTTGGCAAATTATTTGCCGATGCCCCATATGGTTGCGCCACCCGAAGCCCATCGACATAGGTTTGGGTTTCATCCGCCTCGCCACCACGCACGAACAAACGCCCACTTTCGCCAACGGTTTGTGTACCAGGCAAAGTTTGCAAAGCCGCAACTATGTTGGCATTAGATCCTGCAGTTGTAACAATATCGAGCGGTTTTAGAACCGAAACCCGTGCTTTGTCGCCCGATTCCATACTTCCTGCCGAAATCGTTACGGCATCTAAAGTATTGACACTTTCTCGTAGAATTAATATCAAATTCGATACATTCGATACATCAACAACTTGTTTGGTCGTCTCGTAAGACAAAAAACTAACCACAATGGTTTGGCTTCCGGTTGATGTTGTTGTGAAAGTAAAATTTCCGTTTTCGTCCGAACTCGATCCGTCGTAAGTTCCTTCGATAAAAATATTGGCAGTCGGAACAGGTTGCTTTTTCTCGTCAAGAACTTTTCCAGAAATAGTTGTTTGAGAAAATGAGAAAATGGAGAGTAGTAAAAATGATACGTTTAGTAAAGTTTTACTCACTATTTTAATATTGTTTTTTTTGTGTTCGTGACCCGAGCCTAAAAGGCGAACTGATGTAATAATTTTCGATTTCATAAGTTTGTTTTTGATGATGCAAAGATGTAACATCAACAATAAAAAATAAAAAAAATAAAACTGAAATGTAATTTTTTTGGGATGAATTGTTTTTTATGATACGAATTAAAAACCTAAATAACTCCCATCTTTGTCATCAAGAAAGTAGCACTTTTATTTTTGCAAATTCCGTCGTGCAATTTATAATCAAAATGTAAATCGTCGTTAACAATTTCGACTTCGAAACATTTGTTTATTAATTGGTTTGGATAATCATTGGTTGTCATACAAACCTCTATATCATGGGTTGCAACTGCTCCAATTGCATTTTTTGCAATCATTTTTTTAATAACTTCTATTGTTCCAGATCGCTTGTCATCTGAATTGGTGCCACGTAAAATTTCATCTAAAAGTACAAATGCTGGCTTATTTTCTAGTTCGTCCATTATTTGTTTCAAGCGTTTTATTTCGGCATAAAAATAAGATTCGCTGTCTGATAATGAATCGGATAATCGCATCGAAACCAATATTTGCAACGGATGAACGGTGGCTTTTGTAGCACAAACAGGCGCACCAATTCCTGCTAAAACCATATTTACTCCCAAACTTCGCAGAAATGTACTTTTTCCAGACATGTTCGATCCTGTTAAAATCATAAAGGATTGTGGCTGAAAATCGACATTATTTCCGATTCGTGTTTTTGGATTCAATAAAGGATGAGATAAATTTTCGAAAGAAATTTCGTGATTTTCATTCAATTTTGGAAAAGTAAAATCAGGATTATTATATGTGAAATTAGCAAAACTATTCAGCATTTCGAATTCGCCAATAATTTGTAACCATTTCTCAAGATTTTGAGCATTTTTGGTTTTCCATTTTATAATTCCGTTGAGGTTGTGCAAATGATATAGCATTGTTCCATTCAACAAAACAGTCATTATTAAATTTCCAATTGAATCAAGTTTCGCAAATAATTCTGATAGTTTTTTCAGAGATAAACTTGCTTTTTCGTTTTCGGATTTCAGATTATTTTGCAAATCGATTCCTTTTTTAGATAAAAAAGTTTCGTTTTCTATCTTTTGAACCAAAAATCCATATTGTTTTACAATTTTATCAATATCGGTCGAATTGGAATTTTCGAGTTTTATGCGTTTCAAAAATCGTCCTGCGAAACCCAAATTAGCAATAAACAGAAAACTTATATAATTAAAGAAATCGTCATTCTTGGTAATAATATATGCAATAACTAAACTTCCAAAAATTATTGGCAGTAAAAAAGACATCAAAACATCTATTTTATCAATTGGTTTGCTGTTGAATTTACTCCAAGAAATCAGATTATCGTAATGCGATTTTTTGTCATTACTGATTTTCGCAAAAGACATAAATTCTTGTCTCCAATTTAATTTTTGAGATAATTCTTGAATTAATTCCTGATTTTCGAGAATTTCATTATTTGGTAGAATTTTCAGTAATGAGTTTCCTAAAGTTTTTTTACCAATGTATGTGAAAGTTCTGTTGAGGTTTTGAAACAAAGAATTTTCTCCAAAAATATCTAAATCATAAGCATAAGTATGATTAAAATCGTTGAATTCTATTCCGTTTTCGAAAGGATTTTTTTCACGATTCAAAAACGAAATTTCATCTTTATTAATATTGATTATGGCGTCTTTGAGTTCTTTTTTATTGCTAATTTTGTTATGAAATCGAATTAAAACAACAAAAACCAAAAATAAAAAAAGCGATATATAAAGAAAATTTTGGTTTTCGGTTTTAAAGAAATAATAGCCAAAAATTAAAAATAATAAGATACAAATCATTCGAAAAGCACTTATTAAATTATATTTTTTCTTGATTGATTCTAATTCTAATTCGTATCGAGATTGTAGCGATTTGTAGATTTCCATAATTTTTTAAAAAAATGCAAATGTACAATTTTATAGCTATTAAAACCCTTAAATCAATATTCAAAACGCCAACCTTTTCTTATATTTGCAAAATGATTTACAACGATACTATTGTCGCATTAGCAACTCCATCTGGTGCTGGTGCAATTGCAGTTATTAGAATTTCTGGAGAAAAAGCCATCGAAATTGGTGCATCGGTTTTTCAATCTGTGAAAGGAAAAGATTTATCGAAACAGAAATCGCATACTTTGCATTTGGGTCATATTGTTGATGGAAATAAAACTTTAGACCAAGTTTTGATATCAATTTTCAAAGGTTCAAATTCTTATACAGGCGAAAATACTGTCGAAATTTCTTGTCACGGATCTACTTATATTCAACAACAAATTATTCAATTGTTACTCAGAAAAGGTTGTCGAATGGCAAATGCTGGCGAATTTACTTTGCGTTCGTTCTTGAACGCAAAAATGGATTTGTCTCAAGCCGAAGCAGTTGCCGATTTAATTTCATCAGATAACGAAGCATCTCATCAAATCGCAATGCAACAAATGCGTGGCGGTTTTAGTTTGGAATTAAAAAATTTGCGCCAAGAATTATTGAACTTTGCATCTTTAATCGAACTCGAATTGGACTTTGCCGAAGAAGATGTTGCCTTTGCAGATAGAACACAATTCAAGGAATTGGTTATCCAAATTGAATTTGTCCTAAAAAGATTAATAGATTCATTCGCAGTTGGAAATGTTATCAAAAACGGAATTCCAGTAGCCATTGTTGGTGAACCAAACGTAGGAAAATCGACACTTCTAAACGCATTATTAAACGAAGAACGCGCCATCGTTTCGGAAATTGCGGGAACAACGCGCGACACTATCGAGGACGAATTGGTTATTGGCGGCATTGGTTTTCGATTTATTGATACCGCAGGAATTCGAGACACCAAAGATGTAATTGAAAGTATTGGGATTCGAAAAACTTTTGAAAAAATAGAGCAAGCGCAGGTTGTTCTTTATTTGTTTGATAGTTTAAAGTTTGCTTCGCCAGTCGCACTTTCAGGCTCGAGTCAGATTTCAAGTTCGGAGTTTATTATTGAAATTGAAAAAATAAAAAGTCAATTTCCTTTGAAACCATTGATAATTGTTGTTAATAAATTAGATTTACTTTCAGAATCGGAGGTTTTAAATATTAGTTCGCAACTTGAAACTTTAAACCTTAAACTTGAAACAATATCTGCTAAAAACGGTTTAGGCATAGAAGAACTCAAAAATCAATTGTTGTCATTTGTAAATACTGGTGCATTGCGCAATAATGAAACCATCGTAACAAATACAAGGCATTACGATTCGTTACTAAAAGCGTTAGATGAAGTTCAGAAAGTAAAATTCGGAATCGAAACCAATCTTTCGTCCGATTTAATGGCTATAGATATTCGAGAAACGTTGTATCATTTTGGGATGATTACTGGCGAAGTAACTAACGATGAATTGTTGGGTAATATTTTTGCTAATTTTTGTATCGGAAAGTAATTACCTTTCTTTTATTTACTAAACGCCTATTTTTGTTGACTTTACAACAAATATTCTTCTTTTATTTGTTGCCTTATTACTCTTTATTTGTTATATTTGTTGTTCTATTGTTGCCCAATGATAGATTTTGTTGCCCAAATTCAAAGGCAACAAACTTGGCGAAATGATGCTACATATTGCTACACTTCGCTACATTATGCAACACAACGCAACATATTATGAGTAGCAATATGGCAATTCCGAAAACCTGTTCTTATTGTGGTAAGGCTTTTATAGCTAAAACCACTTTAACCAGATATTGTGGCCATACTTGTAATTCCAGACACTACAAGCAAAAAGTAAAGGAAGACAAAATTCAAAACTCATTAATCGAGCAACAGCAAACAATGCAAAGTTTGCCAACCTTGCAAACTGCAAACTCCAACTCTCTCACATCCAAAAACTTTTTATCCGTTCAGGATGCAGCAGAACTAATTGGAGTTAGTCGATGGACAATCAACAGAATGATAAAACGTGGAGAACTACAAATTCACAAGTTTGGAAGAAAGAAAATAATTCAACGAACACAGATAGATAAACTTTTTAATTGATGGTATTATGAAAGTTACATTAAGACAAAGACAGAAAGCAAACAAAATTAGTTTGTACCTCGACTACTATAAAAATGGTAAACGAGAATATGAGTATTTAGGTTTATACCTCGTCCCTGAACCCGAAAGAGGAAAGCTAACACCAGCGCAAAAAGACGAAAACAAAAAAATCCTTTCGTTAGCGGAAAGTGTACGTTCAAAAAGACATTTAGAAATCCAAAACGGAATGTATGGCTTCAATGACCAGGAAAAGTTAAAAGGCTTCTTCATTATCTATATGGAAACATTAGCCGAAATGAGAATGGAAAGCAAAGGCAATTATGATAATTGGGATAGTACCATAAAACATTTAAGAAAACATTGTCCAAGAGATATTTCCTTTGCTCAATTGGATAGTAGGTTTGTTGAAGGCTTCAAAGAGTATTTAACCAAAACAGCCAAAACACCGGGCAATAAAAACCTTTCTGATAATTCGGCACACTCCTATTTCAACAAATTTAGAGCAGCTTTAAAACAAGCCGTTAAAGATGGAATTATCCGTTCCAATCCTGCCGAACAAGTAGATTGTTTACCACAAGGCGACAGCCAAAGAGAGTTTCTAACATTAGAAGAATTACAAAGCATACTCAAACACGAATGTGAAATTCCAATTCTAAAAACAGCATTTATATTCAGTTGCCTAACAGGTTTACGATGGTCAGATATAAACAAGCTAGTTTGGTCAGAAGTGCAGCACTCAAATGATTACGGATGGTACATTCGTTTCAGACAAAAGAAAACCAAAGGAGCGGAAACATTACCAATGTCAGACCAAGCTCGTGATTTATTAAAAGAAATCGGAGAACCCGAAGAAAGAGTTTTCAAAGGATTAAAATACAGTGCGTGGCACAATCTAAAATTACAACAGTGGGTAATGAAAGCTGGAATAAGTAAAACAATTACCTTTCATTGCGCGCGTCACACTTATGCAACTTTGCAATTAACGTTAGGAACTGATATATTTACAGTATCTAAATTATTAGGTCATAAAGACATCAGAACCACGCAAGTATATGCCAAAATAATTGACGAAAAGAAAATGGAAGCCGCTAACAGAATTAAACTCGATTTTTGATATGGAATTAACTATTTTTAAAAGTATTATATATGGCGAATTAAAACCCTGGGCAAGCAATGCCATTAATGATAAATTTTATAGACAAAATTTATCCGCAAACTTTATGAAGCCTACTCCTATTATAAATGAGTATTACAAAGCACTTAAAGAACTTCACAAGGACAAACCCAACTTATTCAAAGAAGATGGATTAGAAATCTATATGGCGCAACCAAACACCGATATAAGTCACGAAATACTGCATCCATTAGTAGAAGTTACTTTGGCAGAACCAATAACGACAACACAAAAGTTTTATCATTTTCTTTTATTCAACGAAGCAACACGATTGACCGACAGAGTTTTCAAGTCTATGAACAAAGACATTGACGAAATTCAAAAAAAAGAGATCATACAAAACGTTGTAAAGTCTTGTAAAGATATTTTATTCTGTATTGGAACAGACCAAGAAAACTTTCCAAAAACAGAATTAACCGCCTATGTAATACCTCAACTTATTACTAACGTAATCCGTTTTTTAATAGAAACCGAAAAATTATATCCACAATATTTGACAGACATACCATCAATTAAAAATGAACTATTTGGAGAATTACTAAAACAACCTATTCCAGAAATCAATATTGAAAAAACAACTCCTGAATTTCAAACGGTTCACAATATTCTTTTAGGTATTGACAATTATAAATTTGAAAAAGACAATCGTTTTTCATTTGGTTTTAATGGTAATATTGAAAAATTAAAATCGGTTATACAAGCATTAAATAGAAACATTGAGCTTTTAAACGAAGACCATACCTCTGTTGATAATTTAGTAAGTGTATTAACAAGTAGAGATTTAAAAATAGGTGCAGCACAAATACATTTAGGATGCGAAACAACCCAATTCAGTTATATAATTTCAAAACTAGAACATTATTTCAGCAATTTCAATCCTACTTCAATAGAACAATCCAATTTGTTTTACTCTAAAAAAGGAACGGTTTTAAAACGAAATAATCTGTATAAAAACAACAACAAATTCCCTAAAGAACAAGACAATATTGATGAAATAATTAAACAACTATAAATAAAAACAGTAAGATGAGTAAGATATAGTAGTAAGACATTACTAACTTACTATTTACCATAGCGTTACGCAGGAATTTAGCCGTCAGAAATGATTGTTAAACCATTAAAAACGTAACGCAATGAGTAACGAAATTTTAATTTTAGAAAAGCTCGAAAAACTTGAGCAAAGAATTGGAGAACAAAATCTCCTAATGAAAGAAGTCCTAAACTTCAACGATGCCTGTAACTATTTAGACATAAGCGCATCACACCTCTACAAATTGACCAGTCAGAAATCGATTCCACATTTCTGTCCTCAAGGTAAAAAACTCTATTTCAATCGCACCGAATTAGACGAATGGCTACAACGCAATCGTCAAACCTCAACCGACGAAATCGAGACAATGGCAGCAAACTATTTACTAACTCACAAAAGAAAGTAAGCAATGCCATTCTACGAACCTTCAGAGAAAATGTTCCAAGAAATCCAAGAACATTTAAAAGAGATTACTGTTATTCTCAAAGAAAAACAGCAAATGAACCCAGACGACTTATTCTGCGATAATCAAGAGTTTATGAAAATTATGAACATAAGCAAACGATTAGCGCAAAGTTGGAGAGACAGCGGATTTATCGGCTATTGTCAGTTAGGCAACAAAATCTATTACCGACTAAAAGACATTCAAAACCTACTTAACGAAAACTATAAACCGAAGAAAAAATGAGTGAAGTAGTAAACAAACAGCTGATGGTAAGCGTGTATAAAGAATTCAAATACAACTTGGGCGAAAGAAACCTTATTGATGTTCTTCAAGAAATCAAATCCGACAAATACCAAAGTGAAGTAAATTCAATTCGCTACGCATTACACAAAGGAGACGAGAAAACAGCTGATGAAATTAAAAGCAGCTTAAATGGTTTTACAATGTCCGGCACATTTGGAACAAGTAGAACCAAAGGCAATCTTAACACCTATTCTCAAATAATCGGATTAGACTTCGACCACATTCCAGTTACAGAACTCGACACTTTGGTAAAGCTAATAAACGACTGCAAATACACGTTCGCATCGTTTATTAGTCCAAGTGGCGAAGGAATAAAAGTATTCATTAAAATCAACTCCAATGCAACACAACACACTACCGCATACAATCAAGTGGCAACTTTTTATAAAAACCTATCAGGTTATGATTTTGATGCAAAATGCAAAGACATTACCCGATTGTGTTTTGTTTCTTATGATCCAGAGTTTTATATAAAGGAAGATGCAACAATTTTTGAAGTACAAGAAGAAGCAATACCACTTCCAAAAGCGCAAAAAATGGAAACAACCTCTTTTGAAGCAACCGATACTTTATTGGACAAATGCCTAAAATTCACAGAGCAAAAAGAACAATATACTAACGGTAACAGAAATAACTTCATTCATCTATTTGCGTCCAATGCCAATCGTTTCGGGATAACCGAAGCTGATACACTAGACTATTGTACTACTAATTTCGATTTAGACGAAAAAGAAATCAAAGCATCCATTCAAAGTGCCTACAAAAACCAATCGGCTGACTTTGCCAAGTTTGCCGACTTTGCCAACCGTAAACCTGTACAACAAAAAACAATTAGCAATGCAAAAAAAGAGCTAATAGACGACGAAAACTATTTATTAAATACACCAACTATTCCGCAATCGGTTTACGACAACCTGCCTCCTATTCTTAAACAAGGTGCAGAAGCATTCTCCGAACCAAGAGAAAGAGATACGTTTCTAACTGGTGCTTTAGCAATTTTATCGGGTTGTTTACCAAATGTTACTGGTGAGTATGGTGGCAGGAACGTTTATCCTCATTTATTTTCTTTCATACTTGCTCCTGCGGCATCAGGTAAAGGCGCATTACAATCTTCGAAAGAGTTAGCCGATAAATACCACGAAGAAGTACTCAAAAATTCAAGAGAGCAAAAAAAAGAATACGACCTAAAAATGGCGGCTTACAAAAAAGCGCAACGTTTCCAAAAGAAAGACGACAATACACAAGAAGAAATTCCAGAAGAACCGCCGTTTAAAGTAGTATTCATTCCTGCCAATACCAGTAATGCAAAAATCATCCAACACTTACAACAAAATGACGGTACAGGTATTATTTGCGAAACAGAAGCCGATACGCTAGGACAAGTATTTAAAAACGATTGGGGTTCTTATTCCGATTTGTTACGAAAAGCATTCCATAGTGAAAAAATATCTATTTCAAGAAAAACCAATAATGAGTATTTCGAAATTAACAATCCACGTTTAGCTGTTGCACTTTCGGGAACACCTCAACAAGTGTATAACATTATTGCATCTGCCGAAGATGGTTTATTCAGTCGTTTTGTATTCTATGTTTTTAAAACCAACAGCAAATGGATTGACCCTTCTCCGTATGGCAACAGAGTAAATTTAACCGACCATTTTGCAAAGCTATCAATTGCAGTGTACGAAATGGTTTTGTTTCTCGATAGTGGAAAAACAACAATCCATTTAACCAGAGAACAATGGGACAAATTCAACCCAACATTCAGTGAGTATTTAAGTCAAATAAGTGCCTTTGTTTCCGAAGATGCACAAAGTATTGTAAAACGTTTAGGATTGGTTTTGTATAGAATGTGTATGATTTTTACAAGTATTCGTAAATTCCAAGCACAAGAACAAGCAACAGACATTCAATGTTTAGACGAAGATTTTGAAACAGCATCACAACTGATTGAAGTCTATTTAAAACACAATATTCTAATGTTCGAGAATTTACCAAAACAAGAGGACGAAGAAAATGGACCATTCAAAAAAGGGCAAAACAAAAAACTATTCTTTGATGCCTTACCAAATCACTTCACACGAAAAGAAGCAGTGGAATTAGGAGCGACCTTCAATATAGCAGAAAGAACAGTCGGTTCATTCTTGAAATCTTGTTTAGGCAATTACTTACAACAACCTGAATATGGGACATATACAAAAATCATCTAAAGTTAAATGCCAAACAAATACGATGAATTTTAATTCAACAAATAAAAAAATGGCATTCCTGATGACCTTTGGCAAAAAATAATTCATTCAGAAGAAACAAAAACAAAAAAAAGAAGTTAAATTTTACTATTTTTGGTGATTAACTAATTTTAAAAAAATCTAATTAAATTAATTTGTATAATTCCATAAAATGTATACATAAAATACACTTTTGGAAAATGTTAATAAAAATAATGCAAAAAGTAGTTGATATAATTGAGGACAAAATATTAAGCAAGTATCCAAATATACTTGATATACTGTTGTGTGACCAAACAACTAAAAAGAATATATTTTGGGCTACTGATAATTATGAGCAATTAGGAAATAATTATCAATTTTCATCCTCAATAACAACTGATTTGATTACAGGTCGAAATGGTAAAGTTATTATGCCGAGAGTGCTAAAAGATAAATTGCTTCAACACTCTAGAGTTAAAAATATGGCTGAAGTTTTTACTCCATCATGGATTTGTAATGAGCAAAATAATGCTGTAGATAATGCGTGGTTTCAAAGAAAAAATGTTTTCAATAAGAGTATACTAAATAGTAATGGTACTTCTACTTGGAAGAGTAATAGTGAAAAAATAAAATTCCCAAAGGGTAAATCTTGGGAAGATTATATAAATCAAAATAGACTTGAAGTTGCATGTGGTGAAGCACCGTACTTAACAAGTAGATACGATATAACAACGGGTAAATTTATTTCTGTTAAAAATAGGATTGGTTTTCTCGATAGAAAACTATGAATTATTAGTGAAAATGTTGAAACAGAAGAAGAATGGTTAAAAGCGGCTGAATTAGCTTTTGAAAGCACTTATGGTTTTGAATGGCAAGGAGATAGTTTATTGCTTGCAAGAGAAGCACTTCTTTTCACGTTTATTGAATATTATGTTGATAAATTTAAAAATGAACCTGAATTATTATACATTCAAAAAATTGCCTATGTGATTTCTTGGAACATATGGCAAATGGATGGTCTAAAAGGCGTAATTCCGAATAGCTGTATTAGTAATGTACAGGAAAATGAAAATATATTTGGTAATTTAGAAGTGAATATAATCCTTTGTAATGGATGTAAATTAAAAAAAATTAACGAGCATAATGGTGTTTATTGTGAAATAATCGATTGGAAAGAAAATGACCCACTAAAAGGCGAGAAAGGTTTAAAAATTAGATTTATTGACCTACTTAAAAATTAATTTAGAAAAACATAAAAGAGTATGTCTGAAATCAATAAAATAAATATTGAAATATTAAACGAAATAATATTTGGTAGAGTTGAACCACATATTTATGCTTTTACAACTGAAACAACACCAAATTACCTTAAAGTTGGAGATACTTATCGACCTATAGAAACGAGATTAAATGAATGGAGAAAATATTTTCCAAATCTTGAAAAAAAATTTGAAAGTATTGCAAAAGTTGATAATGAGACTTTTTTTAGAGACCATGCCATTCATTATTTTTTAGAAAAAGTTAGTAGCAAGGCTAGATTGCAACGTGAGACATTTAAAGATATACCATATTACTCTAATGAATTTTTTAAAGACACTTCTAAAAGTGATGTAGAAGATGCTATCAAAGATATTGGAAATAGTTATGTAAATAATGATTTAAAATATCAGTTTTATAAATTTGATAACAGTCGAATTCCAATAACTCAAACCTATTCAAGAACGCAAGATTACGAACCTCGTCCAAATCAACAGGAAACCATTGAAAGCTTTAAAGAAGCATTAAATAAAGGCAGAAAAAATCTTTTAATGTATGCTGTAATGCGTTTTGGTAAGTCATTTACTTCGATGTGCTGCGCAGTAGAAATGAAGGCAAATTTTGTTATGGTAGTTTCTGCAAAAGCTGATGTAAAAGAGGAATGGAAGAAGACAGTAGAAAGTCATTTAAAATTTGATGGATATAGTTTCCTTGATAGTAATTCACTTTTACAAAGTGATACTATAATTAATGAGAAACTAGAAGCAAACGAGAAAATAGTTATATTCCTTACTTTACAAGATTTGCAAGGTGATTCAATAAAAACAAAGCACAAAGAAATATTTGAAAATAAAATAGACTTACTTATAATTGACGAAACTCACTTTGGTGCTAGAGCCCAAGAATATGGTAAAGTCTTATTAGAATCAAAGTTAACATCAAAAGAAATTAATAGCGAAAAAAAACTAAACGATGATTCGTTAGATGAGCTTGATGCGACTACAAAATTTATTAATTCTAAAGTTCGTTTACACCTTTCTGGTACACCATATCGTATTTTGATGGATAGTGAATTCACAGATGATGATATAATAGCTTTCTATCAATTTTCAGATATTGCTGACGATCAAGCAAAATGGGATTCGGATAATTTAAATAAAGACGAGGTTAAAGAATGGGATAATCCATATTATGGTTTTCCCCAAATGATACGTTTTGCTTTTAATCCAAACGAATCTTCTCGTAAAAAAATGGAAGAATTGAAAAAGCATGGTATAACCTATGCTTTTTCAACATTATTCAAACCAAAATCTATTTCAAAAGATAAAGTAAATGACAATCATAAAAAATTCATTTACGAGCACGAAATAATTGATTTGCTTAAGGTTATTGATGGTTCACAAGAAGATGAAAACGTATTAAGCTTTCTTGAATATGACAAAATTAAAGAGGGAAATATGTGTAGACATATTGTTTGTGTTTTACCTTTCCGTGCCTCATGTGATGCTTTAGAGGAATTATTAAAAAACTATAAATTTAAAAATCTTAATTCCTATGAAATCATAAATATTTCAGGAGTTGATAGTGATAAAATTTATAAAGACACTCAATCAGTTAAAAGAAAAATAAAAACTTGCGAGGCTAACAATGTTAAAACAATAACATTAACAGTAAATAGAATGCTTACAGGTAGTACTGTTTCCCAATGGGACACAATGCTCTACTTTAAAGATACGGCATCACCTCAAGAATATGACCAAGCTATTTTTCGTTTACAAAATCAATATATAAAAGTCTTCAAAGAGCCAAGTGGTGATGTTGTTAAATACAATATGAAACCTCAAACCTTATTAGTTGACTTCAATCCTAATAGAATGTTCCAAATGCAGGAACATAAATCCCAAATTTACAATGTAAATACAGAGTCAAATGGTAATAGTAAATTAGAGGAAAGAATAAAAAGAGAATTGGAAATCTCTCCAATTGTTGTCTTAAACAATAATAAAATTGTTCAAGTTCAACCTGCCGATATTTTAGATGCTATCAGAAAGTATTCAAGTGAAAGAAGTGTGTTTGACGAAGCTACAACAATAGCTGTTGATTACTCTCTTTTAAACATTGATGAAATAAAGGCTGAAATTGAAAGACAAGGCAAAATAAATTCAAAACAAGGTTTAGAAATAAAACCAACTAAAGGTGATGGTGATGATATTGATCCAGGTGATGAACCAACAGAAGACGGTGAACCAGTTGATAAAGTTCCTAAATCAAGTAATTCAGAGGAGGAAGTAGATTATAAAGGTCAATTTGCTATGTATTATGCTAGAATTCTCTTCTTTGCATTCTTAACAGATTCTAGAGTAAAATCACTTCACGAATTAATTAATCAAATTGATACTAATGAAGAACAGCAGCGCATTGCTTTAAATTTAGAACTAAATAAAAATGTTCTAATCTTATTACAAAAACATATTAATCCTTTTATTTTAAGTGAATTGGATTATAAAATTCAAAATATAAATACTCTCGCAAATGATGCCAAACTACCTCCAATGGAAAGGGCTAGCAGTGCTATGAAAAAATTTAGTCGTTTATCTGATTCAGAAATTGTAACACCAGAGATCGTAACAGAAAAAATAATTAATTCAATACCTGAAAATGCTGTTAATAATTCAACATTACAATTAGATATAGCAGCAAAACAAGGAGAATTTGTTTACGCAGTATATAAAAAATTTGGTAAAGAGGCAGCTAGTAATTTTTACTCTATACCGACATCAAAAATTGCTTATGAGTTTACAAGAAAAGTATATAAACTACTTGAATTAAATGTAAATCATATCGAAGAAAACTATACTTCGTATGATTTGATTGCAAATAATAAATTGATAAAAAAACAAAGTATTTTAATAAATAATGAAAATATGAAATTTGATATTATAGTTGGTAATCCTCCATATCATCAAAAAGATGGTGGTGCTCAAGCTAGCGCAAAACCTATTTATAATCATTTTGTTGATATTGCTAAAAAACTTAATCCGAGTTATATTTCAATGATTATGCCAACGAGATGGTTTGCGGGTGGTAAAGGTTTGGATAGTTTTAGAGATGAAATGCTTAATGATATTCACATTTCAGAGCTACACGATTTCTTAAAACCAGAATTAATATTTCAAAACATTAATTTAAGAGGAGGTATTTGTTACTTTTTAAGAGATAAAAACCATGATAATTCAGAAGACCTAACTAAAGTTTTTACTTATAACAATGATTTAACACCTGAAACAAATATTCGTTCTTTGAGAACTGATGATTCTGAAATATTCATTAGACATTGGAAATCTTTATCAATCATTAATAAAATTAAAAATAGTAACCAATTCGAAAGCTTTCAAAACTATGTTTCATCTAGAAGACCTTTTGGTTTAGATGGGAATATTACTAAAAATAATAAAATATTTAGGCTTGTAAAAAATGGACTTAAAAATCCTATAATCTGTTATGGTAAGAGTAAAAAAATTGGATATTTAGATAAAGAAGAAATTACTGTTAATAAAGAATGGATAGATAAATACAAGGTTTTCACATCTTATGCAAATAATATTGGTACTGAATTAAATGATGACAATTTTAATTCCTTTGTAGGTCAACCGGGGACTATTAGTACAGAAACCTATATTGTAATTGGTGCAAATTTAGAATTAGACGATAATTCGGCAATGAACCTTACAAAATATTTCACTTCCAAGTTTGCAAGATTTATGCATAGTCTTTCTAAAGCTAGTCACCACGGAACATCGAAAACATATAAATTCGTTCCGCTTCAAAACTTTAAATCTGATTCAGATATTGATTGGACTAAATCAATACAAGAAATTGATAGTCAATTATATGCTAAATATAGTTTAACTGATGAAGAAAAAGAGTTTATAGAAAGTATGATAAAACCGATGGCGTAAAGGTAATATTTGATGAAATTAGAAAAAGATACCCAAACCATTGACATCCGAGAAGATTATCTTTTAAAAAAAGACAAGCTGCTGGAAATCCTTTTGCAAGATAAAACCACAGGTGCAACTATACTTTGGGCGACAGATTCTTACGAATCAAGAGGTAAAAAATTTGCTCCACTTGCTCCAATTACCACCAATTTGATAACTGGTAAGTACGGTAGTTTAATTCAGCCACGTGCCGTAAAAAGCAAGGAAGAACAAGTTTTAAGAACACGAGATAAGGCAGAGGTTTTCACTCCGCTATCTATAGTTAAACAAATGAATGAGGCTTGTGATACAAAACGTATAACAAAAAATAACTGGCAAGAATATGTTGCTTTGCTAAAATTAGAAATTACTTGTGGTGAAGCACCTTATATTGTTTCTCGTTATGACCCTGTTTCAGATAGTAAAGAATTAGTTCCAATAGCAAAGCGTGTTGGCTTTTTAGATTATAAATTGAAAGTTATTTCAAAATATTGTGATACAAATGAAGAGTGGATAAAATGGTCTAAAATAGCTTTTCAAAGCTCCTACGGTTATGAGTGGCAAGGTGATAGTTTACTAATTGCAAGAGAAAATTTGCTTTATACGTTCATTGATTATTACCAAGCCCAATTTGTAGCAACGCCAAGTTTAGAGCTTCAAAAAGAAATAGCAGAAATAATTGTGTGGAACATCTTTCAGATGGATGGTTTAAAGTATGTTATACCGATGAGTTGTACCACGGAAAAAGTAATCATCAAAGGTGAAGATACTTTATTTGAGAAAAAAAATGATTATGCTGTAGAAAAACAATGCTCAGGCTGTGAAAGGAAAATAGCCAAAAAACACAATGGCATTTATGTAAAAACGATGGATTGGGTCAAAGGTGAACCAATCACATTTGTAGATATTTTAATACCATTACAACAAAGACAGTTTTAAGTAACTATGTGTAAAAATATTTAATGAAGCAGAAAATTTCAAGAAAAATAGAACAATAAAATAATTAACCTTGTAGATATAATATTTTGGAAAACCTTAAAATAAACATCATCCCATTCAAACATCCTTCGGTAAAGAAAGAGTTTGGTTTTTATAAAGAAAAAAAAGAAGGCTACTATCCTATTCATAGAACAGAGTTGCCTAACGAATTATGGGACACGCAAAAAGAGGAAATAGTAAAATCAAAGTATTACTACACCAATTTTATAGACACAATTGATTGTGATTTTAAAACTAAAGTAGATTTTGCATACAATGCAAAGTTTGCCAAGCATTATTATACGCATTCAGCATATAAACATTTTGCAAATATTTCCGATGCCATACAATTAAACTATGTAAAAGATATTGAAGTTTGGTTTTTAGATACTGCTTTAAGTACTAAAGACTATAATAACTATAAAGTTTTCACTTTAAAAATAGAATATTCAGCATTAACAAAAAGTCCTGCTTTACTACTATCCTATGATGGAAATTCAAAAGTAGCAACAACAAGCATTGATAAAATAGAAATGCCATCAAACTATTTTAAAACAGTTATCTACAACAATGAAATATTCAAATTCGATTCACTTTCAGAAGATGCAAAGCAAAATTTAATAAATGTATATCCGCTACTCAACATACTTATAAAAAATCATTTACACATACCACACGACAAACCTAAAAAAGGCAACAGATATTTACCTTACTTCAACTACATTAACGATTTTTATAATAACTATCTAAATACGGAAGCTTTTAGAAGTATCGTACCATTAGATAAAAATGGATTTTTTACAATTCCAGAAAACGAAGTCTATCATACCAATTACAAATCAAATAATTTAAGATTTTATAATAATACTGAAATTGATCCTAAAGTAGGAATGAAAAAAATAGGACCATACAAAGCAAGTCCTCATCCAAATGTGCAGTTTTTCTTCATTTACCACAAACCAGACCGCAAAGAATATGTTGCCAAATTATATGATTATTTTTTAAATGGTTACAAAGGTTTTTTTCCATCATTAAAAAATCATATAAAGCAACCATTTTTTATGGATGATAAAAATAGTAGTTTAGGATTTGAAAGTCCTGCAACAGCAATCAAAGAATTAAAAATACATTTAATCAATTTAGAAAAAACACCAAACACAAGATATGTAGCAATATACATAAGTCCAATTCACAAGGAAGACCAGGACAATAAACAATTATACTACCAAGTAAAAGAAGAACTACTAAAACACGAAATAACCTCACAAGTAATATTTAAAGAAAGTATTAATAATGACTATTTTGGTGCTTTTTTAGAGAACATAACACCAGCGTTATTAGCAAAAATAGACGGTATTCCGTGGCGTTTAGATAGAGAACTAAAACAAGAATTAATTGTAGGTGTTGGTGCTTTTAAATCAGTCGAAACCAATACACGTTTTGTTGGTAGTGCCTTTTGTTTCAATAACAAAGGAGAGTTCAAAGGATTTGATTGTTTCCGTGACAACGAATATGATTTAATAGCTGGTGCAATTGGAAAACAAATATTAAAATTTGTAGTAGATAATGGCAACGATGTAGAAAGATTAATAATCCACTACTACAAACCAATGGGTAAAGAAGAAATTGACCCAATCCAAAAAGTATTAAACAAACTAAATATTGATGTTCCAATAATCATTATCACAATCAATAAAACAGAAGCTAATGATTACGTAGCATTCGACACAAGCAGTCCAGAATTAATGCCATTAAGCGGAACCATTATAGAAATTGCAAAGCTAAAATACTTACTATTCAATAACACTAAATACAGTCAAGACGGCAAAGCGTTTGATTATCCTTTTCCTGTAAAATTAACCTTGAACTGCACAGACGACGAATATTTATACGACATTCCAACAGTAAAAGAGTTAATAGATCAAGTATATCAATTTAGCAGAATGTATTGGAAATCCATAAAACAACAAAACCTACCAGTAACGATAAAATACCCAGAAATGGTAGCGCAAATATTCCCACACTTCGAAGGAGACAAACTACCCGATTTCGGTAAAAATAACCTTTGGTTTTTGTAATTGAGTTCAATTGATAACATTTTTTTCATAAAATACAACTTTATAAGACCTTGATTTTGTTGATAACTGTACTTTTTATGTTAAAAAGTTTGCACAATAATACACTTCTATATATATTTGTCCCAATCGTACCAGTAGCGCTTCCCATAAGAACAGCCTTCTGGTCTTTTTTTTTATAAATATATGGCGAACAAATTACCTAAAACCGTTCAGGAGCAAATTAACATTTTATTAGAAAGAGGAATGTTATTTAAGAACATTGATAATGCACCTCATTTTCTAAAAAACATCAGCTATTATCGACTTAAAGGATATTGGTGGGAAATGCAATCAGACAAGGTAAATCATAAATTCAAAGCAGATAATTATTTTGAAGATGTTATCGATTTATATAATTTCGACAGACATTTACGCCTACTAATGTTTGATGCCATTGAAAGAATAGAAGTTGCCTTGAGAACAAAATTAATCTATCATTTATCGTTGTCTTATGGATCATTATTTTATCTTGACTTTACAATTTTTACAGATAAATATAAACAACATGCAACTATTGAGCATTTAACAAGTGAAATTGACCGAAGCAAAGAACAATTCATAGTAGAACACAGACAATACCATAAAGGAGAACCATTTGAAGCTTGGAAAGCATTAGAAGTAACATCATTGGGAACACTCTCAAAATTATACAAAAACCTTAACCACCAACTACCTGAAAAGTCAAGAATAGCTTTAGAATTTGGCTTTAATTCTCATAAAGATTTCTCTAGTTACTTGGAGGCAATAACAGTTATAAGAAATGTTATAGCACATCATTCAAGACTTTGGAACAACAATGTTACTACAAAATACTTATGGCCTAAAAATCTAAAGAACCAGCCAATAACCTATGTTCCAGATGAAAATCAACGAGCAAAATTATTTCCTTTACTCTCATTAACATTATATACAATTGATTTTGTTAGTCCAGGGAATTCTATAAAAGAAAAATTCTTTGGTCTAATAAATGAATATCCAATAGTTCCAGTACACAAAATGGGGTTTCCAGTAAATTGGAAAACACAACCAATATGGGTACTTTAATAATTCTTTCATAAATCAATTTTAAAAAGAACATTTCCGTTCCATACATCACGGGCAATCAAGCGGTCTCTCTTCGGTCGTCCTCTTTGTTCCGTTCGGCTGTTACAGTCAGTCGTGCCTCCTTCCGTTCCACAGACACTTCACAGCACTAAAAAAAGCAGCAGCTTGAAAATAAGCAGCTATTTTTTTTGCGCTGTTTCGTTCCTCATCTTCACACGTTCTCTACCCTACGTTCGGCAGGGCTACTGCATCCACAATACCGCTTCATTCCGTTTCGCTCCGTAAACTACGCTACACAGCATTCCAGCAGTATTATGTCTGCCGCCCTTTATTTTTTAAGCGGTTGCTCTTTCGCACAGCCATTGGGGTTGGCTCCGTTCCGTGAAAAACGTCACTTTGCCCTAAATCAAGGAACGCTAACGCTGATTTTTATTTTTTCCCCAACGTTTCACGCTCGCAGTCTTACTCTCCACTTCGCAAGGGCTACGTTCCGTTCCCATCCTGCGGTGGCTGTTCGATTGCCGCAACACCGCCAACTTCGCTCCTCATACATTCCGCTATAATTCCGCTATCGCTACATTTTAGCTCCATTCCTTGCGGTGCTTGGGGGTGTTTGATTGCCGTTTTCATAAGAAGCATCCCAGAAAAAACCAATAAAGAAACATCCTACTATGAAAAAAATAAATAAAAAGAAAGTAAAGGTAAGTTACGGTTTCAAAAAGTAAAGTTCAAGCCCTACGGGTTTTTGAAAAAATCTCCACCCATACCGTTTCGCAACAACATTCATTTCCGATTTCACGCCCATATTTCCGATGATGTATCGGGTAGTATTTTTTCAAAAAAACTTGACTTCTTTTGAAACCTCCACTATTACGACGACTTTCTTTTTTTTCTTTTTTTCTTTTAAAAAATTAATGGAAAAAAGAGCATCAACACCATCATTTTTAATCCAATACTATACCGATTTTTATCAAAAAAACAAATGAATAATTGACTAATACCTATTCCGCACTTGTTTGCACCATTAACCCTATATAAGTCGCCATTATAGACAAATTGATGCAAAACAAAAAACCCTCTCTTTCGAAAGGGTAATTGGTTTTAAAGTAATAAACTTTACAAACTGATGGTCTTTTTTAGAACACTTCTTGAATTTTCATAGCATTACCTGCATTGAATAAATAGTAGTTCACACCTACTTGCTGATAAAATTCAATTCCAATACTACCCAAAACAGCAACATTCGTTGTTAATGTTGGCGCACCTGGTAAAGTTGCAACAACATCAATTAAAGAAGTTACAACATCAACAGGAGTATAAGCAGAATATGAAATATTTGAAGTTTCATTTAACAATGGTTCTGCTGGTTCGTAAGCTCCAGTCGCAGGATTATAAACAAAATCCGAGATTACAGATAAAGCATTGATAATTCTGAAATGTGTTGCTCCTGATGGAATATTCAAAAAATTCAAAGGATTAAATGCCGGAACACTTAAAGTACTTTCGTTTCTGTCTACGTTTGCAGTTAAAGTAAACGGAGCAGAAAAAATGCCGTTAAAGGAAATATTTCTATTGAAATCTAAACCTTTTAAATATTGTGGTTGTTGGGAAACCAAAACAGCTCTTTGACCTCTTGCCTCTAGACCATCCTCAATATTTATTTTTTTCATAATAGCAGTTAATCTTCCTGTAAATTGACTATCTGTCATTTGTTTCATTAACGCAGACAAACCAATTCTAACTGATTTTCCAGTATTGGCACAAGCTGCAAACTCGGACATATTTTCACGAGTACGAATAAAACCTGGTGCAGTTTTTACTTGCTCGGCAGTTGGTCCACCTTTTAGACCTGCAAAGTAACCTTCGTTACCTTTAATTTTGAAGTGACGAACTTCTCCTAACGTCCCGACATATTTAATATGTCCTTTTTGTTTTGCCATTTGTTGTGTGTTTTAGCAATTAAACAATATTTTTTATTAAATTTACATTGTAAATAACTGAAATACAATAACTTAAATAGAGTAATGTAATGCAATTCAACGCTAAAGAAACCACCATAACAAAAAGTCTTCTCAAAATTGTAAAATTTGTTGACGGAGATGGAATAATTTTAGTAGATATTGTATCAAAAAAAGAATTTGAAGTTCGTTTATATGGCATTGATGCACCAGAAATAAACTACTGCAACAAGATAAAAAAAGACGAAATAGAATTACAAGTTCCAGCTGCTTTACTAATCAAACTTGGTTATTTATCATTTAACTTTTTAAAGGATCAAGTTAATTTGGGTGATGTTTGCACATTAGTACAGGAACAAAATAATTTAGTTGATAAATACGGAAGACTTTTAGGCTATTTAATTCTAAATGATGGAAGAGTTTTAAACGAAATAATGATAAAAGAAGGCTATGCAAAGCCATATAATGACGTATTTTGTGAAATGCTTCCAATGTATCAAGAATGGAATTTACAAGCTAAAAATAGCTCTAAAGGACTGTATTCATTGGTAAATAAATTTTAAATATTTTGTCTATATTTGCCTTGTATTTATTGATGTTCCGCCTTATTTGATGGCTATTTGTTGCCCAATCTTTGTGAGCTACTGAATACTCTAACTACTTCAAATATTGTATCGGAAAGTAACTATTTTTTTTAACCCTTTCAGGGTTTGAAACCCTGAAAGGGTTGATTTAAAGATTAATGTTCTAAAATATTAGTTTTTATTTTTTTTTATTCAATATTTTTTCTTCTGCTTGAAGTAATTCTAATTTCACTTCTAGTTTGGTTTGCACTAGTAAACTATTTTTTTCAATTTCAGTTTCTGTGTTTTGTTTTATTACAGTCAATAAATTTTGATATTCCAACCCAAAGTTTTTTTGTTTAGTTTCCAGAAATTCTATAAAATTAAGAGCCTTCAATGCCGTCTGATATTTTTTTGAAACAATAGATAACTTTTTATTGATTGACAATTGCAATTCGGTATTTAGTATTTGTTGCTGAGCAATGTGTTTTTCTATTTCAATGTGTTGATTTTTTTCGATTTCTAAATTACTTGTACCTTTTTTTTCTTTTTGACTTGAAAATTCTAGCATTTCAACTAGTTTTAGTTTGGCTACTAATGGCAAATTGCGTTTTCCAGTTGCGTACATTGCCCATTGGCTTACAGTAACTTGCAATAGCATTGCCATGTCTTCTTGTTTCATTCCCAATAGTTGCCTGAAATTTGTAGACTTTTCCATATTTTTTTTAAATAAAAGTGTGATATTTTTTTTGTGATATAAAATAACATCACAAAAATAATATCACAAAAATTTTGCCAAGATTTTTTTT
>JAYUFL010000192.1:0-9288 GCA_043738745.1 Bacteroidota bacterium | reverse complement strand
AATTAAAAACTTCTTTGCTCGAAGTTACTTTTTTGAGTTCCAACGTTTCTTCGGATCTACGACGACGACCCAATTCCATGGCTGCAATGATTGAAATTGCTTTTGCTTCACCAATTCCTTTAAATTTGCAAAGTTGCTCAAGCGAAAGTTTTCCCAACGCATTTAAGTTATTCTCTGCACTTGCTAAAACACGTTTGCTCAAATCGACCGCCGATTCGTTTCGGCTTCCAGAACCAATCAGAATAGCAATTAATTCGGCATCACTCAAAACACTTTTGCCTTTTAACATTAGTTTTTCTCGTGGTTTGTCATCTTCTGCCCAATTGGTTATTGGAAAGGAATTTTGTTCCAAATTATTTTATATTTTAGTTATTTCTAAAAAACGGTTAAGTTGTAATTTTCCTTCTTTAATCATCTATCTGAAACCTCCTATCTGATTACTAATTCTTTCACTTCATCGAAATTCAATCCACCATAGTTTCCAGAACTCATCAAAAGCAAAGCGGAATTGTCTAAATTTAAACCAAATAAATAATCTTTGAAATCTTTTGGATTCGTATAAATAATCAAATCTTTTCGGTTAAAAGCCGTTGCGATTTGCTCATACGAAACTTCTTCGAGTTGTTTAATTTTTACTGCATCTGGCGAATAAAAAACCACTGCTACATCAGCATATTCTAGTGCGCCTTCGTATTCTTTTAGAAATTCCGAATTCAAACTACTGTAGGTATGCAACTCAAGACAAGCGACCAGAGTTCGATTTGGGAATTGTTCTTTAACCGCTTTTGTCGTTGCAGAAACTTTACTTGGTGAATGTGCAAAATCTTTGTAGGCGACTTTGGTTTTACTTTCGGCAATTTTTTCTAATCGTTTGCTCGCTCCTTTGAAACTTGCAATAGCCTCATAAAAATCTGCTTCGTCAACGCCCATGTTTTGACAAATCCATTTTGCTCCAGCCAAATTATTTAGATTATGTGCTCCAAAAACTTCTATTGGCATATCGCCTTCGGGAGTTTCGAGCAAAGTAATTCCGTTTTCTACTTTATAATTTGGAGTAGAATAGGGCAGTTTCCGAATTGGATTGGTGGCATTTTCGCAAATACGTGTCACTTCGGGATCGTCTTCGTTATATACTAAAATTCCTCCGTTGGTTATTTTCTGAATAAAAATTTCAAATTGCTCGACATAATTTTCATAGGTTGGAAAAACGTTGATATGATCCCATGCAATTCCCGAAATCAGAGCAATATTGGGTTGATACAAATGAAATTTTGGTCGGCGATCAATTGGCGAAGACAAATATTCGTCGCCCTCTAAAACAATAAAATCGTTTTCTTCTGTGAGATGCACCATAGTATCAAAACCTTCGAGTTGTGCACCTACCATATAATCCACACTAATGTTGTGGTAGTGCATGACGTGCAAAATCATGGAAGTTATGGTTGTCTTTCCGTGTGAACCACCAATAACTACTCGGGTTTTATGTTTGGACTGTTCGTATAGAAATTCTGGATACGAATAGATTTTTAATCCAAGTTCTTGGGCTTTCAACAACTCGGGATTATCTGCTTTTGCATGCATTCCTAGAATTACGGCTTCGATATCCGAAGTTATTTTTTCTGGAAACCAACCAAGGACTGCGGGCAAAATTCCTTTTTTATCTAATCGTGATTTCGACGGTTCAAAAATAGCATCGTCGCTACCCGTAACTTGATATCCTTTGTTGTGTAATGCGAGAGCGAGATTGTGCATAGCACTTCCGCCGATGGCTATAAAATGTGTTTTCATTTTTTATACGTTTATGAGTCTAGAAGGTTTAGATTATTTTGTTGAAAAATAAGTAGGGAACTAAACTTTTTTCAAACTATTTTTCAAATTCTTTTTTTAGTTCGACTGCTTTTTCGGGTTGTTTTAATTTTGTGGTGTATAAATTATATAACTTCAGGAAAGTGGTTTTTGATTTCCCAATTTCATGTGCTTTTTTGAACTGAATTTCGGCTTTGTCGTAATTTCCAAAATATTCTTCAATTCTGCCTTTCGATAAATAGCCATCAACGGGAGAGATAATTAATAACTCATCCGAATATTTTCGTGCTTTGCGTTCGCTACCACCAACAATTCCTGGTAATTGAATATACAATTCGACCAATGCCCAGCGTGCTTGAATGTGTTTTGGATTTAGTATTATCGCATTTTCGAATGATTTTTTTATATCAGGAACCATTCCTAGTGCAGTAAATTTAGTAGCATTTTTGGCTTTCATACCGAGAACTCCACCATATTTAAACTGATAATTTGCTTCTTTTGGGTTTAGAATCTTTAGTTTTTTATAATATGAAATAGCCTTGTCCCAATGTTCCAACTTACCTTGAATGTCACCTAAATATTCTAGGGTTTTTAAATCGTTTGGATTTTCAAGCAAGAAATTTTCGAATATTGGTTGTGCCAAGTCATATTTTGATTGCTTGAAATACGTTTCGGCTTTATCAAAATTGGTTTGGGCTTGCATAATTATTGGGAATACTAAAAACAATAAATATTTCATGCTCCAAAAATAAGAAAACGCATTGCATTATCATTTTATTTATTAAGAATAATTATCAAAACAATTTTGTTTACAAATTTAAACAAAATGAGCCCGATAAAATATCGAGCTCATTATTATCAAAATTAATTATAAATTTGTCTAAACTTTTGGGTGCAGTCTAATTTTGTTGATAGGCTTTTTATTTTTCGTAAAAAAATAATCTATTATTTATCGTCTGAAATATAAGTTTTATTTCCGTTTTTGTTGATGTAGTATCTTCCTCCACGTGGACCAGTCATTATTTTGTGCCCATTGTATTCGCCAGTAACTTTATCGGTTACCGCTGGAGCTTTTTCGTTAGATTGTTTCTCTTTAACTACTTTTTTGGGAGTTGGTGTAGTTGTAGCGGTTTTTACTGGTGTTGTTGCAGTAGGAACTGTGGCTGCTTTAGCATCTTTTTCTGCTTTTTTCGCATCGCGTTTTGCTTTAGCAGCTGCTTTTTTGGCTTCTTTGTCAGCATCGGTTACTGTTGTTGGCGCAGTAGTAGTTGCTTTTGCTGTCGCTACTTTTTCTGCTTTTTTCGCATCGCGTTTTGCTTTTGCCTCTGCTTTTTTGGCTTCTTTGTCAGCATCACTAACTTTTGGATCTTTGGCTGTCTTTTCGACTTTAACTTTTTTTGGTTTTACGGCTGTTTCTTGTGCATAAAAACTAGTAGAGAAAACAAACATAAAACATAATAACAGTAACTTTTTCATGATTTTTTGATTTTAATTTATTTAATAAAAGTAATAAAATTTATAGAATAGTATTTAATTTTAACAAAAAAATTACATTTTTTAAAAAAATGCTTTTAGTTGAACACTTCCAGTATGAATGGTTTGACTCGTTTCGCTTTTTCGACCTTGGTAATTGATATTTAAACTTAAATATTTGGTTAGGTTTTTTTGTAAAAGTAGTCGCCAAGTTAAATTTTTTCCTGCTTGTAATCCTTCGAGCATTTGAAATGCAACCGGAGATAATTCATCGCCGACAAATTTATTGTCAATTAAAGAAAACTCTCCATTGGTTGTAAAATCTTTAGTGCTAATATAAGAAAACGAAGTTCCAAAGCGTGTTTGTTTTAAATTTTCGAAAGTTCCGATAGTGTTTTCTTTCTTCTGAAATTCATAAAAAACATCTAAACTTGCATTTTTTGTAAATAAATATCCTAATTTAGGTTGTATTTCATTTCCTGTTATATTATAATTTCTGGTCGCGTAATTTTCGGAAATTGTAGCCGATTTTGTTAATTTCGAGTTTAAACTAAACAACCAAGTGTTATTTACTAAATGAACATATTGCAGTTGATGAGAATTTATTTTGTTTTCTAGAGCACCCACCGAAAGCAGATTTTTAGATTTGTTGTTCAAAAAAGTATAGGTTACCGAATGATTTTGTTTGCCACGATTATAAAAAAAACTATTCCGAAAACTGGAATTTAAACCTAATACATCCGACGAATTTCGAAACGGATTTAGATCGAAATTATCTGAATTTCGAAGTATTTTACGCTCCATCAAAAACGAAGTTTGGTTATAAAAATACGAACATATTTTTTTGAAACCTGTCTTGTTTTGCCAATTAATTGGATTTATAATCACCGATTGTGAGAGCCTGTTTTGATGCGTTTTTATAAAAATTTGATTCGGTAAATATACACGAACAAATTTTGCTTGATCCTGAAATGGCGCTACTTCAAACTCTTGTAACTCCTGAATTCCGTTGCCATTATAATCTTTCCAAGTATAAACACCAAGTCCTGGCGCGACTTCTAAATAGGTAAATTCTTGCTGTGCTATCGAGCCCGATGAGGTTTCGAAAGAAGTTGTGGATTGAATAAAATTATCGAAAAATCGATCGTTGTACAACAATCTGGAATTTAAAGAATTTTCATTTTTTGTTAATGGATTTTGAAATTGTAAGGTTCTGTAATTTACAAAAATAGATAAATCTCTTCTATCGCTTTGAATTAATTTTGATTTTATATAGTACGAGTTCGATTGATTTACTCGTTTTATGAATCCCGATTGTAAACTGTCGTTAACACGGTTCAAATATCCAAGTTCTACAAATACTTTTGTCGAATCCCCTCGACCAACAGATCCTCCATATTCTAAAAAACGTTGGCTTAAACCTGAAAACTGATTTGTTTCTTTTAACTTTTCTTGATTGTTTTCGATTCGTAAACTTAAACCAATCCAGTTTTTATTATAATGAAAACGTAGTTGGGATTGATTTCTAAAAAATTGAGATTTCGAATACGTTCCATCACTTTTTAAATAACTTCCCTGATTCTGAAATCTAACATTTTTATATTTCAAAAAACCTTCAAACACATGACGATTTCCTGAAAAACTTTCCGAAAAATCTAGTTTTTCGAACTGATATGTAAATTTTCCGTTTTCGGGTAAAATAAAATCCAATCCCGAGATCAAATAACTTTGGTTTCCGAAAAATTGAGTCAAATTCCAGTCTCGATTAAATTCAATCGCAAAAAGTCGCTCAATAGTTCTGAAATTTTTTTGTATAAATTGATAATTTCCAAAAGCATCAATATTCATTTTTTTAGAAAATAATCGTTGTTTGAAATTAATTTTTCCTGCCACACCTTGGTTGTCATTATCGTCAATCGATGAAAATAAATTATTGTCATTGTTACTGATTCCTAGCTCAAAATCAACTGCTGTTTTTTCGGTAGGATTAAATTTTCCTAAAATAGTTGCTATTTGAATTTTTGTTGGTGCAATTAATTTTATGATTGGTTCATAATTTCCTTGTAGAATTCCGGCAATTGGTGCAATATATTGATAGATTTTTCCGATTGCAGATGCGTTCGATAAAATATAATTTCCAGCATTATTTCCGACTAAACTAAACCGAACGTTATACAAAACATCGGTCGAAACATTCGAATATTCAAAATATGAAACACTCCCAACTATAGTTTTTTTATACAACGTTTTATTTTCAGAATATGAATCTAAAAAAGCCGATTCAGCAACCATTAAACTTTGATTATCGCCAGCATGGACTAGAATTTGGGCTTGTTCTTCGGAAAGATTTTGCTGCAGCGATTGATTTTTTAGGTCGGTTTCAGAATATAAATACCCACCCAAACTCCAATTTTTACCTTCGTGAGCTGCCCCAGTATAAGTTACAAAACTAGTATAATTTCTGTCCGTATATTGATATTCAATCACTATTCGCATCTCGGAAGTTATCGGAAAAAGCGATGTGAATTTAATTTCTCCTGCGTTATAATCAATAATATAATCTTTATTTTCGCCCCGTTTGAGTAAAATTCCGTTTACAAAAACATTTTCTGTACCCGAAATTACCAAAATATACAACTCCCCATTTTGACCCAATAATTTGTATGGACCCTGATTACCTTCTTGACCTGTAAAGTTACTTTTGGCATATTTCCCTTTAACAATTGCTGCAGACGCAAAAACAGTAGTTTTGTTTTCGGACGTTCCAAAACTAAAATTGGCGGATAATCCTTGTACTTTTTTATTGAAATTTAAAAATCGAGATTTTCTATTTTCTAAAAATAAATCGCCTGCACGAAGGCTCCATTTATCGGAAAATAATTCGATAAAAATTTGATCAAATTCGTCTAATTTTTGAGAATATCCCCCATTTCGTAACGGAATATTACTGTCTTGAATAGATGCTCTAAGGCTTACTTTGTCCGATATTTTTCCTGTAATTTTAAGATCTAAATTAGAGTTTACAACCGAGTTTTGATTGTTGCCAATCGTAATTCCACGAGTTATGCTTCCCGAAGTAGTTAATCCGTCGAAAGGAATGAATTTTTTGATTCCATCGTTGGAAACTTTATAGAGATTATTATCTTCAGATGTATTGGTTACAACACGATTTGTATCGTAAATACTGTATTCTTTGGTTAAAAAATCAGGCAATTTTTGATATAGAATCGATATAGAATCATTTAAATAAGTAAATTTTTCATTGAAAATCAAAAATCCTTTTTGAAAATTTATTTTATAAAAACTCGAATCTATAACTTGATTTTGGCGATCAAGAATTCTTAAATAATTAGAATTTAGACTAAATTTTTCTATTTGAATTGTATCCTTTGTAGCAATTGTTTTTTTAACTGAAAATTTCGTGTTTGTTTCTTGAGCAAAAAGCCCAGAAAAATATATAAAAATAAATACAAAAAATATTTTTTCAAACATAAGACATATAACGCAAAGACATCAAAAGTAGTGTGTTTTTTTTATATAATTTTAAGGTTTGTCTTCCAGTATTTAATCTTAACCTCAACCAATTCTCAACCTAAATTTCCTTTGTTACTATTTGCATCGTTTCACGACTAACTTGTTTTAATAAAACGTGTTTATCCTTTTCGACAATTTGGGCTGCAGTTTCGTCAAAATGTCTAATTGTATAAAGTGAGACATTTTCGTTAAACGAAACCTTAAATTTCTTTGACAATTGGCTTTTTAAATCCATAAAATTTCGAAATTTGTCTTCAACACAAACCGAAAAACTAATAGCAGAATTCTGAATTAGACTTACTTTTATTTTATATTGGTGTAATAAATTAAAAATTTCACTAATATTTTCTTCCATAATAAACGAAAAATCAATGGACGAAAGCGAAATTAAAAGTTGATTCTTTTTGACAATAAAGCAAGGCAAATGGGGTTCTAAATCTTTTCCTTTTGAAACCGAAGTTCCAGGTAACTCGGGATTTATAAATGATTTTACAAATAATAGTATTTCCTTTTTTTGTAAAGGCTGTAAGGTTTTTGGATGAATTACGCTTGCGCCATAGAACGCTAATTCAATAGCCTCTCGATACGAAATTTGGTTCAGCAATGTTGCGTTTTCGAAATAACGTGGATCGGCATTCATAACTCCAGGGACGTCTTTCCAAATGGTTACGCTATCGGCATTGGTACAATATGCAAAAATAGCAGCGGTATAATCCGAACCTTCTCGCCCCAAAGTTGTTGTAAACCCATTTTCGTCTGAGCCGAGAAATCCTTGAGTAATATTCAAGACGTTTTTCTTAATATCTTTTGAGATGTTTTTTTGGGTTAAATCCCAATCGACTTCTGCGTCGCGATAGGTGGCATCTGTTTTTATAAAGTTTCTAACGTCGATCCAATGTGTTTCGATGTTCATGAAATTCATAAAATACGCCAAGATAGTTGTAGAGATTAATTCTCCAAAACTCACAATTTGGTCGTAAACAAAATTATAGTTTGGTGATTTGTTGTGATTTAAAAAATAATTTAAATCATCGAAATGATTTTTTACTGCTTCGAAAACCTTATGGTCATCGTCGAACAAATCTATTAGAATTTGATTATGATATTTTTTTACTTCTTGAATTGAGGATTGCAATGTTTTAGAATTTTCGAAATAATCTGAAACTACAATCTCTAAAGCATTTGTTGTTTTTCCCATTGCTGAAACAACAATTAAAACATCCTGAAAACCAACTTTTTGTAAAACTTCGTAAACGTTTTTTATTCCTGATGCGTCTTTAACTGATGCGCCGCCAAATTTAAATATTCTCATTTGTTTATTGAAAATTTATTATTTTGAGATTAAATATCTAAAGAATTAATTTTTAAAAAAGCATTAATCCCGTTTTCATCCATTTGCGCCACGAGCCAATCTTTTTTAACATCCGCTCCTGTTTTTTCGTAAAAATCTATTGCAGGTTGATTCCAATCGAGAACATTCCATTCGATTCGGCGTACATTTTGGCGTTTACCTTCCTTTATAATTTCGGAATATAATGCAAAACCGCAACCCGAACCACGCATTTTTTCTTTTACAATCAAATCTTCGAGATGAATTGTTTTTCCTTTCCAAGTGGAATATCTGTTGTAATATAATGCCATTCCGACTATTTCCTCTGTGACTTCCGCAACAAAGATTTTGAATAGTGGATTTTCGCAAAAACCATTTCGTTCTAAATCTTGAATCGAAATAATAACAGCATCGGGTTCTTTTTCGAAAATTGCCAACTCATTTATCAATAATAAAACGGCTGGCAGGTCTTTTTTTTCTCCTTTTCTTATAATCATCGGAATTATTTTTTCTTTTTTGAAGCCACTTTTGTTTGTACTTTAGATGCTTTAATGTAAGGTTTATATAATCCGTCCGACTCTGCATGTGCCTTCGCAGTTGCTGCTCTTTCTTTGGAATCGGGATGTGAACTCATCATTTTTTCGATAAAAGAACTGTCTTTTCCTTCGCTCATACTTGCTAGAATATTAAACGCAGATTCTACTGCATTTACATTATATCCGTGTTTTTTCATGAAATCATACGAAAAAGCATCAGCATCAGATTCTTGAGTGCGACTATGCTTGTTATCCATCAAAGCATTTGCTATTTGCCCTAATTGACCATCTGTTACTGCTGCAATTTTATCGGATTGAGAACTTACTGCATCAATAAGTGCCGCTTTTTTGTAGGCTGCTTTTGCTGCATCTCTCGAATCGTGATTGGCAACATGACCAATTTCGTGGCCAATAACGGCTAATAATTCGTTATCATCCATTATGTCCATTAATCCAGCAAAAACACGAACACTTCCGTCAGCACATGCAAAGGCGTTCACATCTTTAACCTTATAGACCTTAAAATTTAAAACCAATCCATTTTCGTTGATATGTTTCCCAAAAACTTTGTTTAACCTAATAGTGTATGGGTCTTTTGTCGTTGCAACA
>JAYUFL010000191.1:0-3376 GCA_043738745.1 Bacteroidota bacterium | reverse complement strand
ATTTGGTTAGCCAAATGTATAAATTAAAGACCAGACTTCCAAGTACAAAACCAACCTATGAGTTTGCCTAAAACCCCAATTGCGCCAAACCGCTGTTGTAAGAGGTTTTTGTTTTTTGAGCATGAACTTTATAGTTTTAAAATTATAAAACCACCCCCAAATTAGTGCACTAATTTGAGGGTAGTTTTGAATATTATTGTTTTGTTAACCTCATTTGATCTGTCGGTATGATTTGGGGAGATATCCCATTAGGACATTCCGATAAGGTTGGCTCCCACTCCATTTCTGGTTCCATTGACAATAACATTTGTGTATAATTGTTTTTGATACTAGTAGAAATATAAATTTCTCCTTTTTGTCCGCACTTTGCATTTCTACCGACGTAATTTAGGACATAATAGCCTTTCATTAAATAAAGCCCATGAATTACAAAACGATTACTTTCTGGTATTGTGTTTTCTAATTCTATTCCGTTGGCATCGGTAATGATATAGCGCATCTGAAGTTTGTCTTCGCTAAGTCCATCATATAAGTCAGTATATTTAACTATTCTGAATTCATAATTTTTACTGTCGTTCGTTCCTTTCCAAACACCTACGTATTTGTCTAAAACATGATTAACGTCTTTCAGATAAGTTATGTTTTCTGGAATACCAATACCTTGTTTTATGTAGTCAATTTTTGTTTCTATAGGGGCAATTTGCTGTGCTTTGCAGGATATACTTGCGAGGATCAAAAATCCTAGCATCATTAATTTTTTCATGTGTGTTTTTTTTTTAGTTTATAGACAATCTATTGTTTGTAATTTGTTGTTCGAATTTAGTGTTTTGTTTTGGGTCTTGCCGTTATCTTTTATTTTGTATAACTCTATTCCGTTTATTCCTATATTATCTCTCAAGAATTTTAGAAAACCTAATTCTTCTCCGCCATTATAAATAGCCAATTTATAAGCCGCCGTAAAAGCGGTTCCATCCCAATCGAAGTCGGTTCTTACATCGTCAATATTTCCTGTAAATTGCAAAGCATAGGTTCCGTTACTCGAAATCATGTTGCCATAGATACTCTCTAGTGGTATGTTATTGGCTTGAGCGTTCAATAACAAAAGTAAAAAACTTTTTACATCGGGAGGAGAGAACATATGAATTGGACTTTCAATTTTAGGGTTTCCATCTATATCATACTCTCCATTTTCACGAGCATCTGGGTGCGTGTGCATATAACCTATCATGTTGGGCTGGATATTAAAACTCATGCTACCCCCACTAGTTCCGTTATGCAACAGGTCAAATGAGCCATTGTCGTTTTGTGAATATCCATATTCATTTTTTTCGCCTGTTTTTGTTTTTAACTCGGCTATTTTGGCTTTGTAATTCGGGTCGGCAACCTGAACTTTTAGATTATCGCAAGGATTGTGGGTGGATGTACTCGAAGTAGATGTGTTACTGCCTGAGTTACCTCCTCCTGCTGAGGTGTGTGGTCCACTCAAATAGCCTCCTGAGGAAGTTCCTCCAGAAAATCCTGTGCCACTGCCTATTGAATACGAATAACCTCCTCCTCCACATCCTGCTTGAATAGTCACATCATCTAATTGAGTGATGGGAATTACCGGATTACCATCCTGTATTTTATCGGTAATTACAACTTTTAGTGTGATGTTGCAAACCGATTTGTTATTGATAAATTTGGAACCTTTTTCGAAGCCTTTTACCAAATCCCAATTCACGATATAACCATCAAAAGTGTTTAAATCCATCACATCTTGTTTTTTTTCTATTGATTTATTGTAAGGCAAAAGTTCGAATAAGGTTTGGTCAAATCCTTGTTTTGTTTTCAATGGATAAAGATATAGTATTTTTTTGCCATTATAAGTTACCGATTGATTGGGTTCTGTAATTGGAACAATTATTGCTTTTGAGCCATCTGTTAATATTGAAACCGAGGCTTTATCCCAATGGTAAACTAAATTTTGAAATAATAGGTTAAATTTTTCTTTGGATTTAAACTCTTCAAACCAAGTTTTAGCCATTGGAATACTTGCTATTTGTGCTGTGGCGGACTCGCCTACTGGTTCGTTTTTTTCGCAACTCGATAAAGCGATAATTAAGCAAAATAGTACTGCTTTTGTAATTTGTAATGTGTTTTGTTTCATTTAAATTCAATTATTTTAATTTGTTTCAATTGGCACGCTACAGGGATGAAAACTGACCCTTTTTAGAAATCTTACTCTTTTTTCTAACTATTTGCAACTATTTAGAAAATTTATCGAGTAAAATCTATTACAACGTCTTGTGGCTTGGCGTCAGTTGGGGATTTGGTTAGCCAAATGTATCGAATAAAGACCGAACTTCCAAGTACAAAACCAACTTTAAAGTTTGCCTAAAACCCCAATTGAGCCAAACCGCTGTTGGCAGATCGGTTTTTTATTTATTCGATTTTTCATCTTTCAAATATAATAATTTTTTAGTTTATCATTTCTATTCCCAATATTTAATTGTTTCAAAACCAAGTTATAATTGTGTAAATTCCAATTATCAAACTTATTGCTAATATTCCAAGAATTGCAAAACAACCAAATTTTAATAAGTCATCTTTAATTGTTGGAATATGAGTTTTGTCCGCAATCATTTCTCCTCTTTTTTCTAAAATTGGTTTAATGTATGCAATCATAACTTCTCCTTCCAACCATTTTGAATTAAATCCTAACGGAATATAATCCTTCTCTTTGTTTTCAATTATTGATTCGGCATTTTTTGATGCTTTCAACAGTTCAATTGCAAACAATTCGAAACCATCTTTATTTGCCTTAATATGACATTCGTCTTCTCCATCTCGATAATAAAGACCGAATGTTCCGTTTTCTTCAGAAACATTTTGTTCTAATTTTTCAATTATTTTTTCTAATTCAATTTTATCCACTTTAGTCAAATGTTACGCTTCCTGAAATCACATATTCAGAAATTCTGTTATTCTCATCAATTAAATTTCCGTTTATCATTAGTGTTGAATTTCTGTGTAATGATTTAAATGTTTCATTTTCATTTTGCGGTTTCAGTTCTATAAAATCACTTTCAATACTTTCGCCTTTTATTGATTTTGTCATTTTTACAATTAATTTCTTTCCATTTCTTTCGGACAAAATTTAATCAAAAATATTTCCCTCTTTTCAATTTTCTGGTTCGTGAACTATAATTCTAACTCCCATTTTATTGTATTTTTTCTTTCGGTTTTCTGTCGCTCGAAACTGACGGCTAACGTCTCGTGGCTTGGCGTCAGTTGGGGATTTGGTTAGCCAAATGTATAAATTAAAGACCGAACTTCCAAGTACAAAACCAACTTTAAAGTTCGCCTAAAACCCCAATTGCGCCAAACCGCTGTT
>JAYUFL010000190.1:0-3396 GCA_043738745.1 Bacteroidota bacterium | reverse complement strand
TTTTTGCTAATTCCTTCCATTTGTTTGCGATAGTATCTAAACCATAAAAATTTAGATTTGGAATACTTTTTACTAAATTAAAATCGATTTGGATGTTTTTGTCTTTTTTTAAATAAATTTCTTTCCCATTTTTGAAAGCGCTTATTTTGAACATTCCACCCGAATTGAAAAAACTACTTTTACCATTATCTGTAAAATCCATAGGAATTCCTGCAAGAATAAAATCTATAGGTTTTCTAAATTCTATGTATTTTAGTTCCACATCACCACAGACTTCTTTTCCGTCGTTGTCAATAAAACTATTTTCGGGAATTGTTATTTTTGTTCCTGATTTATAGGTGATTATTTTTTCTTCTTGAGTATTTAATTTGTAAACAGTTGGTTTTTCTCTGAATTTATTAATGGTTAAAACATCATTTAAGTTTAGCGAAATTTTTACGTTTACTCTTCTGTTTTTAGACTTTCCGTCTTCTGATGTATTGTCTGCAATTGGGTTTTTAAAACTATTTCCTTTGGAGATTATGTTTCCTTTTGAAAAACCTTTTGCAATAAAATAATTAGTTATTGATTTTGCTCTGTTTTCTGATAAAATTTTATTTATTTCTATTGTACCAGTGTTATCAGTATAGCCTGTAATTTCAATTTTGCAAGATTTGTAAAATGTTTTCTTTAGTGCTGTAATTTCATAATCCAAAATTGATTTGTTTTCTTTAGAAATTTCATAAGAATTGGTTTCAAAATTTAATTGAAATTCTTTAGTAGTTTGTGCTTTTGCAAATAAGTTGAGAAATAAAAAGCAAATAATGAAGTATTTTTTCATGGTTAATTTTCTTAGATAACTATAAGATGACTTAAAATGAAAAAAGGTTGGGAGCAAAGCAAAAAAAATGAAGCCGTCTCATAACAAAATATGAAACGGTTTTTTTTATATCATTTTTTTCGATTCAATTATTTTTAATTTTAGAAAAGAGTAAATGGAGTTTAAATTGCCTTTATGCGGCAATTTTCTTTCTTAAATTGTGTGCTATTGCCATTAATCCGAACTCTAAATCTACTTTTTTGATTCCTTTGAGTGTAAATCGTCTAAAATGATGATTGTGCTTGAGTTGTGCAAATACTGGTTCTACATCGGCGGTGCGTTGTTTACGTTTTTGTATTCCTGTTTCGCTTAATAATAATTCTCTAGTTTTTTGTTTATGTCTTTCTAGGTTGTGGTTTCTTTCGATGCTTCTGTTGCCTTTTGCTTTAAAACATTGACCTCGCAGTGGGCAACCTTCACAGTTTTGAGCTTGGTAGTGACTCATGTTTTGAGAAAATCCAGCTTCTGTAGTACGTTTGCTTTGATGTGTTTTTAGCATTTTTTGTCCCATTGGACATACATAATAATCTTCTTCTTGATTGTAATGGAGGTTTTCTTTGCTAAAGGGTTTGTGCTTTTGTTGGTAGCGTTTGTCTTGTTCTTTATCAAAAGTATTGTATTTAACGTAGGCTGTTAGTTGTTGTTGTTCTAAATAATCGTAGTTTTCTTCGCTTCCATAACCTGCATCAGCAGTGATTTCTTCGAGTTTATTAAAGATTTTTTCTCCAAAAGTTTCTTTTAAATCTTCTAAATGTGGTTTTAAGGTTTTGGTGTCTGTTGGATTTTGGTGTGTGGTGTAATGAACGATGATTTGATTCTCGGTTGATATTTGTTGGTTGTAGCCTGGTTTTAATTGTCCGTTAAGCATGTGGTCTTCTTTCATTCGCATAAAAGTAGCATCGGTATCGGTTTTACTGTAGGAATTTCTGGCACCTAAAATTTCTTGTTGTTGTTCGTATTTTTCTAAATTGGCAACAAAGTTTTTCTTGATATAATTGAGTTTGGCTTTGGCTTTTGTACTTGCATTTTCATTTCCTGTTAGCTTGGCATCTATTTGGTTAACCGTTTTTTCAATAACTTCTTTACTTATTTCTTTGAACTCTGGTGGCTCTGGATTATGGTCATCTGCCTTAGCTACACTTTGAGCATAAGACCATAAATCTTCTAATTGTGTGAGCATTTTGGCTTTGTTGGTGGTAATGCTTTTACCCCAAACAAAAGTATATTTTCCTGCTTGTGCTTCTATTTTTGTACCATCTGTATAAATTTGTTTTAAACTAATTAAACCCTCATCGGCAAGCATCAATACTACTTGTTTGAAGATTTCTTTAAAACTTTCTTGCAACTTATTGCTTCTAAATCGGTTCACGGTATTGTGGTCGACTATGGTCATGGAACTCAACCACATAAAATTGATGTTTTCCCGAAGGGCTTGTTCTATTTTTCTTGACGAGTAAACATTGGTCATATAGGAATACAACATTACTTTGAGTAGCATTTTTGGATGATAACTCGGATTGCCTTCTTTTTTGTAGGTTTTGATTAGTCCTTGTAAATTTAGTTGCTCAACTACTTGATCAACCACTCGAACTGGATGTGAAGATGGAATTAAATCATCAAATGAATGTGGAAATAATACCGTTTGTCTTTGATTATAGTTTCTGAAATTCATATCAATTATCTGTATATCAATACGATAAATATACAAATTAATTATTTAACTTCCAAATAAATCATAAAAAAACCGCCTCAGTTATGAGACGGCTTCTTCTTTTTTTTGGCATAGCTTTTGGTTTGCAAAATAAAAACTACTTCTCATGAAAAAATTGTCTTTGTTATTCGTTTTGTTTGTTTTATTGGTTTCTTGTAAGGATGTTACTAATAGTGAGGTTATTCCTGATGGAAATAACTTCTATTTTGAAAATCCTCAACCTATAAACGATTCAGAGTTGAGTTCAATTCCAAATAAATTTCAGGGTACTTATATCAATTCAGACTCACTTTATTTGAATATTACCAACAATATTATTTTTTATGAAAGTGAAACCAAATTTAGATTTCATAAAAACGAAGTAGATTCTTTAAAGGAATATTATGATGTGGTAGACGGAAAATATATTTCAAAAGATAAAAAAGAGATTATAAATTCTAAAAAAGTGGGCGATTCAATAGAGTTTGCGTCTAAAAATATTGATACTATTTTTAATTTTTCAGATTTACAAAAAGCAAAAAGAATAAATGGCGATTTAGTTTTGAGTAAAAAAGATTCAATTTACTGGAAAATAAAATTAATGAGTTTGAATAAAAATACAGTAACTATCAAGGAATTATATTCAGATGACGATTTAAAAAGAATGGATTCAATTACTAAAATTCATTCCAAAAAGATTGATTCGTTATCTTATATCATTTCGCCATCTAGATCAGAATTTAAGAGATTTAGTAAAGTTAAAAATTTTGGTTTTGATTCTAAATTTGTAAAAGTTAAATAATGAAAACTATAAAAAAGACTTTAAAAATAATCAAAAAACTGTTTT